>JAHEYE010000284.1 GCA_023251695.1 Sphingobacteriaceae bacterium
ATTTTTAAGCTTAAGCCATAGGGTATATGTTTGCTATAAGTTTATTTATGCAAAAATTAATTTACACATTTTTTTCATTTTGTTTCCTCGGAACCGTTATGGCTCAAAATGAATGGCTGCCTGAGGACTTAGGTAAGCCCGTAGGTACAACCATAAATGTATATGAGAAAAACCGATATGAACTCTTACCTTTTATTAATGATGTTGGGTTTAAGTCGGCACAAATTGAAAAAAGATCAGACTCAACTTTTTACCTTCACGTTTTATATAGGAACCGTACTAAAGAAACTATTCTGTATTCTTCCTTGGATTTGTTCCTGCTTAAAGATAAAATAGCATCTCAAGATAATAAACTTGCAGAAGTTAGGAAAAGGCGGACAGATTATTTATTTACAAGATTCCATATCCATACGGGTATTGGAAGACCCGTGCGATTAAGAGGTAATATGGATGAAGTTTACCGAAAAAAATATCCGATGGGGAATCAGGGTTCGTTCTTTCAGGATGCTTTTGGTGGAAATCCGGTTTCGCATAACGAATCCAGTCGTTTAAATTTTGGTATTTCATTTAATATTTCGCCAAGTTTATCACTTGGTTTTTGGAAGCTACCTAATGATCATAAATGCTACGGTGGAGGTAATGGAACTAATATTACTTATTCGGGCTGGCTATTTGATAATACGGATTATGGAATTGGAACCCGTGTTGATGAAGAAATTCTTAGTACCGCCTGGATGTTGAGTGCAGATTATAAATTCCTGCCAAGGAAACAACTCTATTTTATCGGGTTGGATCTTTCAGGCGGATTAAATTTATTTTTAAATAAACTTGATATAAAAACCACGCTTTGGGCTTATGATATAGGCACCGTTTATGATACAATTACAAATGCCTATGTATCAAAGGCGCTTTCCGCACAGCAAAACTATGCTCAGGAAAATAATTTATTTGGGTTGATGCTACACTTAAATGTCAATGTATTTATTGGTGAATATTTCTCTATCTTTTATCAGGCTTCTTATGGAGAGTCACAGACAGCTGATATCTCTGAAAAAAAATTAACGTTTATGAGTCAAACCGCGGTGGCTCCGAGACATTATGAATATCTTGGCGGTTTGGGCCAGACACTTGGTCTTACCGTACATATGTTTAATGGGAAGAAAAAGGAATTTATTAAGCGAATGAAAAATAAACCACTTATCTGACAACCCTTTCCTGTTTTCACTTCTGCATCAGTGCATTTTAAATTATTATGGATGAATTAAATCCCGATAACTATTAGGACCGTGCTAACTGGGGCATCCATTATTCTAGTTGCATTTCTTTACTTCGAAAATAAATAAGTACCAAATATTCCTTCACTTGAGGCGCTATTGTTTGCAGACTCTAATTGATATCCTTTAACGATAAAATCATTTATCATGTCATTTAATACTTTGGTGTTTTTTGCAAAAGTACTTGGTTTAAATTGATCCATGAAAAACTCTTCGGTTTTACCATCTTCGTAAACAATTACCATTTTTGAAGCCGGACCTAAAGGAGATAATTCCATTATCCGAACCGTTACAAATTTTTTTGGACTTTGCTGAAGGGATTTGAAACTTAATAATAGACAAGAAACAATAGCGATCAACGCTAGATAAAAAGTTGTTTTAGTTTTCATAGTGTTTAGTTTGAAAACTAAGTTAAGATTAAATTCCCGGATTACATTCCGATAGCTGTCGTAACCACTCGAACGGATGTTTGGACCCGATCTTTATCCCATGACAGGTGTGGATGCTCTGAAGCAACAATAAAAAAACCGGCCTTTTAATTTAAGCGCCGGTTCTTTATGTGTTTTTGTTTTTTTCTCGCAAAGACGCTAAGACGCAAAGTTTTTACTGCCTACTGTCTTCTCCCACTCTGCCTCTACTTCACTTCTTCATAATTCACATCCTGTACATTATCGCCGCCTTCTTTGTTATTGTTATTGGCGTTAGGATCGGTTTGGGTGGTATCGTTGCCTTCTTTCTTTTGGTCGTTCATGGCGGCGTGCATTTCCTGAGAAGCGGCTTGCCATGCTGCGTTTATCGCCGTCATTGCAGTTTCAACTTTTGAAAGATCCTTTGCGCTGTGTGCAGCTTTTAAATCTGCTAATGCAGTTTCAATAGTTCCTTTTTTATCCGCAGGTAATTTTTCACCGTAATCTTTCAGTTGTTTTTCAGTCTGGAAAATCATCTGATCAGCCTGATTCAGTTTTTCAACTTCTTCTTTAGCTTTTGCATCCGATTCCGCGTTAGCTTCTGCTTCACGCTTCATCTTATCGATTTCTTCTTTGCTTAATCCTGAAGACGCTTCGATACGGATGTTCTGCGCTTTGCCTGTTGCTTTATCTTTTGCTGATACCGATAAGATACCGTTCGCGTCAATATCAAATGTTACTTCGATTTGAGGCACACCACGTGGTGACGGCATAATGCCATCCAAATTAAACTGACCAATTGTTCTGTTATCCTTTGCCATTGGGCGCTCTCCTTGCAATACATGTAATTGTACGCTTGGCTGGTTATCGCTCGCCGTTGAGAATGTTTCAGTTTTCTTACTAGGAATTGTTGTGTTGCTTTCAATTAATTTCGTAAAAACACCACCGTAAGTTTCAATTCCCAAACTTAAAGGTGTAACGTCTAATAACAATACATCTTTTACTTCTCCGGTTAACACTCCACCTTGAATCGCTGCACCGATTGCAACAACTTCATCCGGGTTCACGCCTTTGCTTGGTGCTTTACCGAAATATTTTTCAACTGCAGCCTGTACAGCAGGAATACGCGTTGAACCTCCAACCAAAATAATTTCATTAATATCAGAATTGCTTAATCCCGCGTTCTTCATAGCCGATTTACAAGGCTCAATGGTACGCTGAATTAATTTATCGGCTAAAGCTTCAAATTTTGCACGGGTTAAGGATTTCACTAAATGTTTAGGAATTCCGTTTACCGGCATAATGTATGGTAAATTTATTTCCGAAGTGGTTGTGCTTGATAATTCAATCTTCGCTTTTTCAGCAGCTTCTTTTAAACGTTGTAATGCCATCGGGTCTTTACGTAAATCAATCGCTTCGTCTTTTAAAAATTCTTCCGCTAACCAATCAATAATTACCTGATCAAAATCATCACCACCTAAGTGTGTATCACCGTCAGTCGATTTTACTTCGAATACACCATCACCTAATTCTAAAACAGAAACGTCATGCGTTCCACCACCGCAGTCGAACACAACAATTTTCATGTCCTTACCTTTTTTATCCATGCCATAAGCAAGAGCTGCAGCTGTTGGTTCGTTGATGATGCGTTTTACTTTTAAGCCTGCAATTTCTCCGGCTTCTTTTGTTGCCTGGCGCTGCGAGTCGTTGAAATATGCAGGAACTGTAATAACCGCTTCGGTTACTTCTTGTCCCAAATAATCTTCAGCTGTTTTTTTCATTTTCTGAAGAATAATAGCCGAAATTTCCTGCGGGGTATATTTACGGTCGTCGATTTGCACGCGAGGTGTATTGTTATCACCTTTCACTACTGTATAAGGAACGCGTGAAACTTCAGTACTCACTTCTTCAAATGTATGGCCCATGAAACGTTTAATTGAATAAACAGTTTTTTTAGGATTGGTTATGGCTTGACGTTTTGCAGGGTCTCCTACTTTACGCTCACCTCCATCTACGAACGCTACTACTGATGGCGTAGTTCTTTTGCCTTCGTTGTTTGCAATAACAACTGATTCGCTGCCTTCCATAACTGCCACGCAGCTATTGGTCGTTCCAAGGTCTATTCCTATTATTTTTCCCATAATGTTATTTTAATTGTTTTGTTGAATGATTAAATAGTTGATTGAGTACTATTAACCATTTAGCCATTCAACCATTTCTCAATTCATATGTCAATCATTGTGCCAAGATGTTAAAATGGGGATTAAACTGACAGGCTGTCAGTGCTGTGTTACTAGACTAAATAAGTGACAGTAAAGTGTTGAAAATAAGGTAAAAATGGCATTCTGATACGCTGCTTCCGATGGCTAATTGGAGTTGAAACCCCGATTAATTACAAACCGAACCGGGAACGCCCAAGGAAGTTAAGAACAGTAAATCGCAAAGAGGTTTATTAGTAGCCATGTAATCAACGGTTGCGGTTGCTAAATGTTTGGGTGCACGGAAAGTAGAAATACTGCTGAAAATA
>JAHEYE010000364.1 GCA_023251695.1 Sphingobacteriaceae bacterium
GCAGTAAACCCATCGTGTTAAATGATTATTACGAATCCAATTTAAACAGTTACCAGTCCGGAAAAGTTAAATATCCATTCGATGAGTTATCCGAAGGAAACCATCGTTTAAGTTTAAAAGTTTGGGATGTTCAGAATAATTCAACCACTGTTTATACAGATTTTGTTGTTGCCCCAAGTGCAGAAATGGCTTTAACGCATGTGCTCAATTACCCGAATCCGTTTACTACCAGAACAAAATTCTTTTTTGAAAATAATCAGTGCTGTCAGACTTTAAAAGTAATTATACAAGTATTTACCATTAGCGGAAAAGTAGTTAAAACCATAAATCAGACGCTCTCAAATGAAGGTTTCCGATCCGATGGAATCGACTGGGATGGTAAAGATGATTTTGGCGACAAATTAGCAAAAGGCGTTTACGTTTATAAGCTAAGTGTCACAGGAACAGATAATAAAAAAGCCGAAAAAATAGAAAAATTAGTAATTTTAAATTAGTACATTTGAGGTTCACTTTTGGTGAAAGTAATAGGTATGCGCATAAGAATTTTTGTTTTAACCGTTTTTTGTTTTGCTTTTCTTGCTCCTTTTAAAGGACAAGTGAGTACGCAACAATTAAGCGGCAGTATTAATCCAATAACGACTTCAGTACCTTTTCTATTGATCGCCCCGGATTCCCGTCAGGGCGGTATGGGTGAAGTTGGTGCTGCTACCCAGCCTGATGTTAATTCTATTCACTGGAATTGTGCCAAGCTTTCGTTCAACGAAAAAAATATGGGTTTTGGAATTTCTTATACCCCATGGTTGCGGCAATTGGTTCCAGATATCAGTCTTTCCTATATAAGTTTTTATAAAAAAGTAAGTAAGCTCGGCGCCTTCGGTGCTTCTATGCGTTATTTTTCTTTAGGTAACATAACATTTACCGATATTCAGGGTAATACAACCGGGCAATTTAAACCTAATGAATTTGCAGTTGATCTTGCTTATTCACAAAAACTATCTCCCGTTTTTGCTTTCGGATTAGCTTTCCGATACATCAATTCTAATTTAACGGGCGGTGTAACACTTAGTAACGGTCAACCCACCAAGGCAGGTCAGGCTGCTGCCGTTGATATTGGTATGTTTTACAAAACAAAACCAAGTTTTAAAGTAGAAGGAAAGAAAACAACCGTTACAGGCGGTTTAGCAATTACGAATATCGGAAGCAAAATTTCTTACACGAATGTAAAAAATTACATTCCCATTAATTTGCGTTTAGGCGGTGGTTACAAAATTGATATTGATGATTATAATACTTTCGGGGTTTATCTTGATTTCAATAAATTGCTTGTCCCTACTCCTCCTATTTACAAACATGTTATTGATTCGACCGGAAAAGAAACATCAGCTATTGCAAAAGATCCTGCAACCGGCGCTGATGTAATTGAAAAAGGCAAGGATCCGAATCGTCCTGTTGTTTCAGGTATGCTGGGATCGTTTGGTGATGCACCCGGTGGCGGAAAAGAAGAATTAAAAGAAATAAATATTGCCTGTGGTTTCGAATATTGGTACGCTAAGCAATTTGCTGTAAGGGCCGGTTATTTTTTCGAAGATAAAACCAAAGGCGGACGCCAATTCTTTAATATCGGATTGGGCGTAAGGTACAGCGTTTTCGGGTTAGACATGGCTTACCTCATTCCTACAACCTTACGTAATCCTCTCCAAAATACTTTGCGTTTCACACTTACGTTCGATATGGAGGCTTTCAAGAGCCAGAATAAAGAAACAACAGGTGCTGCCAATCCTAATCCTTAGTATTCTCTTTAAGGTATTCCAGAAATTTCATGCAGGTAAGAGTATCTATATTGCAATACGCTATTAATTGCTGCTTAATTTGTTCTGAATTAATTATGTTTTCCGATTCCTGCAATTCCTGATATTTGTGCATGGCGATAATTCCGTTTGTGATTTCCAGACCTGAATAATCTGATTCTTCCCCGAAAATTTCAGAAACCGCTTTTAAAGAAAAGTTACCGTTAAACTTCGGGTGAAAGAAATTGAAATTCTGAATGGGCTCCGACAAATCCACCAATTTCCCTCTTAAAATTTCTATTTCGGATTTTTTTTCGGGAAACATATTTTCAAGCTTAGCTAAAACCTGTTGCTCAAGATTTTTATCAAATATAATGACTGATTCGAAATTTTTTGTCGCTTCTAAAAGAGCTGTAAGAAAATCAAAGCGCGAATCGGAATCTATGGGTTTTAAATAATTAATAAAATCAGGCCCTCCATTATTTAAATAACAGATTGAAAACAAAAACGGAATTTGCTCAAACGGACCCGTCCCATCATATTTTGGGATAGCAGGCGACCAAATTTCCATGTCCATAAAACAATAATTTGAATTTATCTTTTTTAGGAAGTTTTTGATTTCCTTTTTTTCAAAATAAGGTTGTCCGCTGAGAATACTTTGTGCCTGAATTTTTATGTGCGGTTTCAGATCCGTGTTCATATCCATTTTATCGACGGTTTCCGCACCTGAAAAATATAAATTGAATAATTGTTCACGGTCGGATTTTCCAATTCTGAAAACCGATTTAGGGTCTTCCGTGTTTTTCCAGCAAGTGCCTAAAAAATCGCAACTGTAAGGCGAAAAACACTGTTTGCCAATTGGAATATCTGGAATCATATTCCGCTCAAGCACAAGATTCATTTTAGAAACAGTGATGCCAAAAAATTCAAAATTTTCTTCCGCATTTAGTTTAATGCTTCTTTTTTTAAACAATTGCTTCAGATTAATTTCTTTATCCAAAACATAGTTGGCGTTGAGCGTCACTAAAAACAAATCGCTGAATTTTCCGAGTGAGTTTTTAAGTACATAATATTGCAGACAAGCGTCTTTTATATAAGCATCACTTACCTTTAAAGAACTTTTTACTTCGTATGCCATCCAGTTTTCGCCGTCGTAATGAAGAATATCGACCATTACGAGAACATCATTAAAAATAAAAGTGGCCTCGTAAATTGTATTGGCATTTTCGTTTAATAGTTGTTGAGTTAATTCAAAAGCAGATCGGCTGCTTTTAGCGGTAGCGGATACGTCGATACCACCCGGAAATAATTGTTGCGCTAGTTTACCCACCGCATGTCCGCGGTTAAATGTAAATTGTTTTTCTTTTGAAACCGGATCGCGTAAATAGGGATGTTTTTTATAAAAGAAAAAAGCTTTCGGACATTGATCGTACTTTAAAAAAGCGGTTTTGCTGATTAGCGATGATGACGAACTACTCATTATAGAACACGAATGTACTTAACCCGAAATTATTATACAATCAGAAACCATTTATTCATGTATTGTTTATTGCTTATAATCTATTTACATTCTCCCTCATAACCCAAAAATTTGAAAAATAGGATAAAACATTCCCTAATTTAAATGATGCTTTCACTCATTTGGAACCCGGAAGAAAAAACCGCATTTCAAGGTGCTGGTCTTCTAAATTGTCTTACGCAATAGGTATTCTATAGACAAACAGTAATATTTTATCGATTAAAAAGATAAAAGTAGGCATTGGAGGCTTTCAATCGATTCTGTTTAGATTTTCTAAAGAAACATTCTGCTTTTAGGAATGGCATACATTTGTTTATCCTTCCTTAATTTTGTATTTTTATAATAATGATTAAGTAATATATTAAGAAAAAATCACGGTCCGTTGATTCTATAAAAGAAAATGCTGATATGAAAAAAAATCTACCATCTTACAACTCCCGGTTTTTTTGTAATTTTAAACATAATATTCATTTTGTTATGAAAAGAGTTTTAATTATCCTTTTTAATTTATTGAGTTGCGTTATTCTTTCTCAAGTGGAAATACATGTAACGGATGCAATTCCTAAAAAAGCGGTTTTAGTTATGCCAACTGTTACTGCGGGTCAGCTAAATACTTTAAAGACTGAATTTGAAAAATATGACCAAATCACAAACGCAGTTTTTGTTTTTAAGGGTCATAATTGCTTGCTGATTAATTTTCAAAACAACGGTTCAATTAAGTTTTACAGCGATTTATTAAAAATAATTCAAAGTTCTGTCGGGATTACTATGAATGAAATACTTCTTAAAACCCCGGAAGCCTTTAACGAAATTATGCAAAGCGCTGATACCGTATCAAGCACAATAATTAAATGATTTAAATCATGTATAAAAAAACACTTCTCCTCAGTATTTTCTTAT
>JAHEYE010000063.1:0-8188 GCA_023251695.1 Sphingobacteriaceae bacterium
GGATTTTTAGAAAAATTCCCAACCTGCTTTTGTATAGCACTAAAAGCAGCTGCGTAAGCGATAATATTTGTTTCCGCATTCGATTTAATGTCATTTTCAGGAAATCCTGACAGATCGGAAACAAATTGTAAATTGCTTCTGAAATAATTTTTTCCATCAGCAATTAAACCCATTACGCCATAAGCGCGGGGCAAGCCTATACAACTTGGTTCGGTGTTATCCTGTAAATGGGAAAAGCGGGTTTGTGTATAAGCCACAGCTTCTAAAACTCCTTTTGGAACCGAAGGGTACAAGGAATAAGCTTTTTTAAATTGTTGTGTGTAGGGATTCTCTATTACCAATTCATTAGCTTTTGAACTAAGAAAAAGAGAGATAAAAATAAAGGGTAAAAATTTTTTCATTTATTGTTTTTTAAGCACCGCAAAAATACTTAATTAAAGCCCTTCTATTGTGAAGATTAGGTTAAATGAGAGGTAAAATGGTAAAAAAAGGGCTAAAACGATTTTAGGATTTCCATTTAGAAATCAGTTCAGAAGCAAGCTTATAAGGATTGATATTGTTTTTTAACAAAAGACCTTCCATTTTGTCTAATTCGGCCTTTACCTGGGGGTTATTATAGAATGTTTCCTTCAGTTTTTCGGATATGCTTTGGTGCAACCAGTCTTTCAATTGGTCTTTACGTTTTTTATCAAAATAACCATTGCTTGTGGTCAGTAATTTATACTCTTCAATTATCCGTACCACATTAGCAATGCCATCGTTTTGCAATGCAGAACAAGTATCTACTTTCGGAATCCAGCTGCTTTCGGTTGGCGGAAATAAATGTAAAGCATGCGCATATTCTGTTCTCGCATTTTTTGCTTTTTGAATATTAGTTCCATCTGCTTTTGTGATGATAACAGAATCGGCCATTTCCATAATGCCGCGTTTTATGCCTTGTAATTCATCACCTGCACCTGCTAACATCAGTAACAAAAAGAAATCGGTCATCTGACTGATTGTAATTTCACTCTGACCAACACCAACGGTTTCCACAATAATAAAATCGTAACCCGCAGCTTCGCATAATAAAATGGTTTCAAATGTTTTTTGCGCAACGCCACCTAAAGTTCCTGAACTTGGTGACGGACGAATGTAAACGTTTTGATGAACAGATAATTTTTCCATTCTTGTTTTATCACCCAAAATACTTCCCTTACTTTTCTGACTGCTGGGGTCTATTGCTAAAATGGCAACTTTATGTCCGTTGTCGGCGAGTTCCAAACCAAAACTTTCTATGAATGTGCTTTTGCCAACACCGGGCACGCCGGTAATGCCGAGGCGAAATGATTTTCCTGTTTTCTCAACTACGCCATCAATTATTTTTTCTGCAATTTGCTGATGTTCTTCTTTAGTCGATTCAACTAAAGTAATTGCTCTGCTTAATACAGAAATATCAGAAGCAAGAATGCCTTTAATGTAATGTTCAGGAGTATTTAAAGTTGTGTTACTCAAAACGTAAATGTTTAACTGAGATACCTGAGTTTTGTAATTCTTTTAAAGAATCAATTCCAATCTGCAAATGATTTTTTACGAATCCGGCTGTTACTTTTTTATCACTGGCTTCAGTCTTTACACCTTCAGGCACCATTGGCTGATCAGTTACTAATAATAAAGCACCCGTTGGAATTTCGTTATGAAAGCCCACTGTAAAAATAGTGGCGGTTTCCATATCAATGGCCATTGCGCGAACCACACGTAAATATTCTTTAAAATTATCATCATGTTCCCACACGCGGCGGTTAGTCGTATAAACTGTACCTGTCCAATAATCTTTATTGCTGACGCGGATGGTATATGAAATTGCTTTTTGTAAATTAAATGCCGGCATGGCGGGAACTTCTTTCGGAAAATAATCATCACTTGTACCTTCACCACGGATAGCGGCAATCGGTAAAATTAAATCGCCAATTTGGTTTTTGCGTTTTAAGCCACCGCATTTTCCTAAAAATAAAACTGCTTTTGGTTCAATGGCGCTTAATAAATCCATAACAGTGGCAGCACTTGCGCTTCCCATCCCGAAATTAATGATGGTAATACCATTGGCCGTTGCGCTGCACATGGGTTTATTAAGCCCCTTCACTTTTACTTTATTCATTTTAGCAAACAACTCAACATAATTACTGAAATTCACCAATAAGATATACTGACCAAAATCTTTTAAAGCCACCCCTGTATAGCGCGGCAGCCAGTTGTTTACTATTTCTTCTTTAGTCTTCATTAATAATTCTTAGTTTTATCAGGTAAAGATATTTATAAAATTGGAATCTTCCCTCATATATCCAAGCTTTAATATACGAATAAAACACGAAGGCGGCAAGGCTTATGTTTTTGATGAAATACGTAAAAAATGGTTGCTCTTAACACCGGAAGAGTGGGTGAGGCAGCATTTGCTTAATCATTTAATTAGTACTAAAAACACGCCTGCTTCTTTAATTTCGGTTGAGAAAGAGATTAAACTTAATAATACCAAAAAGCGTTACGATGCTGTTGTATATGATAAAGGTATGAAGCCTGTTTTATTGATAGAATGCAAAGCGCCTGATGTAGAAATCAACCAAACTACTTTAGAACAAACCCTACGCTACAATTTAATTTTAGGCGTAAAATTTTTGCTCATCACTAACGGATTAATTGAGTTTGTTGTTGGGGTAGAGAATGGGAAGGGTAAACTACTTCCCGATTTGCCAAATTACGGCGAACTTATTCTTTAATTATTTTTTTTGTAAAATAATTCCCTTCTGAATTTATCCTTAAAAAATAAATCCCTGAATTTAAAGAAGAAATATCAATTGTATTTGAATTTGTTTTTGCAACAACTTCCTTTCCGAAAACATCCAAAACAATTGCGGTAAATTCTTTGTCGGTTTTAATTGTTATTAAATTGCTTGCCGGATTTGGAAATACTCCGAACCCCGAACTCTCAACTCCGAACTCTTGCACTCCTGTAAACATATTTAATTTATACTTCCTGAAAAATCTCCAGATCTCAACACTAGCATTAAAATCCTGATTGGTAACACCAATAATGGTAGTTGCTCCGGGCCAGGTGTGCGCTCCGCCATTTATGCGGTATAATTCGTTGGTAGCTCCTAACGTCCCACTACTCCATAAAAAATGATCCGCGGTACAGCCATCTGTTGTATTAATATTAGGAACAGCACTTGTAGTCGGAACAGCGTTAGTATTATTTTTTATGCGCCAGAATTTCATTAAGCTGTCTACTGCTAGTGTTCCTGTTCCTCCGTTATAAGGCACAGTCGGATCTGCAGTACCGTGGATGTGCATCACCGGTACCGGTCGCCCCGGATTACAGGTTGCACTCACCGTTGTAAACATGGTACCCGTTACACCGGCAATGGCTGCAATTTTATTACTGAGGTTGCAGGCTAAAAAATTACTCATAAAACCACCATTGCTCATTCCGGTGGAATAAATGCTATTCGGATCAATGTTGTAAATGATTTTTAAACTGTCTATTAATTGAGAAAGAAATTGCAAATCGTTTACAGCGGTTGGAGAAATTCCTGCATTCCAGTAAGGCTGATTGCTTCCGTCTTTTGTGCCCTGCGGATGAACAATTAAAAATTTGGCGGTATCGGCAACCGGCATAAAATTACCGTAGTATTGCTGGGCAAATGAAGTTGAAGTGTAACCATGCAAATTTAATACCAAGGGATAAGCCTGAGTTCCGGTATAGGATAAAGGCTTGTAAAGCCGGTAAGTGCGCCATAAACTGCCTGAATAAATACTATCAACAACGGTAACGCCCGTTTGCGCCGAAATAAAAAAGCCCGTTAAAAGTAACAGGCTTAAATATAATTTTGCTTTCATTAAAGCTAAGATACGGAATTTTAATTATTAAGCATAACAGGCATTACGAGCATTAATACATCTTCGCCCGGATTTGCTTTTTGTGACGGAACAATAATTCCTGCTCGGTTAGGGGCGCTCATTTCAATGGTAATTTCATCGCTTTCTAAATTACTTACCATCTCCACTAAGAACTTAGAATTAAAACCAATTTCCATGTCTTCACCAACGTAAGAACATATCAAACTTTCATGACCTTCATTCGCAAAATCCAAATCTTCAGCCGATACAACCAGGCTGCTGCCGTTAATTTTTAAACGGATCTGATGCGTTGCTTTATTAGCAAAAACACTCACACGTTTAATAGCACCAAGAAACGAAGAGCGGTCGATAGTTAATTTATTAGGGTTTTGTTTCGGAATCACAGCTTCGTAGTTAGGATATTTCCCGTCAATTAAACGGCAAACCAAATTTATATTTCCGAAAGAAAATAAAGCATTTGTTTTATTGAATTCAACCTTCACGGCATCATCAATTCCGGTCAGCAAAGTCTTTAATACATTTAAAGGTTTCTTAGGCATGATGAAAGAAGTAGAAGCACCCGCTTTTGCATCGTTGCGGATGTAACGCACCAGTTTATGAGCATCGGTGGCAACAAAAATAGTATTGCTTTCGTTAAACTGACAATACACGCCGCTCATGACCGGACGTAAATCATCGTTTCCGGTTGCAAAAATAGTTTTGTTAATGGCAGAACCTAAAATATCGCTCTTAATGACGATGGATGTTTGTGAATCGAGTTTCGGCATTTTAGGATATTCTTCGCCGTTATGACCGGTTAAGGTATAATCTCCTGTTTCTGTTTTTAATTTAGCCGAATGTTTTTTATCGTCGATTATAAATGAAATAGGCTGCTCCGGTAAACTCGCTAATGCATCCTGTAAAGTTTTTGCCGGAATCGCTATTGAACCACCTTTTGTCGCTTCAACTTTTAAAGCTGTAGTAATGGTGGTTTCCATATCGCTCGCCGAAATGGTTAACTCGCCATTATTCACTTCAAACAAAAAACAATCGAGAATAGGGATCGTGTTATTGGTATTTAAAACACCGCCAACGGCTTTCAGGTGCTTAAGTAAACTGGAGGATGAGACTACAAAATTCATATACAGAGTTTTTCTTTTGTGCTAAAACAAAATAGCAGAATTGCATGCGCAAAACCGCCTGTTAATTGTAACAAATTTAGGTTTCGCCCTAAGAAACGCCTATTATAATTGTTTTAGTTTTGAACTACTTTTTAACAGTAGTTTTTGGGAGGAAATACCCGTAAGTCTGAATAATTTTACCGAACACGTAATACTGAATGAGAGATATTTCTTTTGTTGCTTTATCGATAATAAATAAGCGGTCGGGATCATATTTATAATTAAATCCGTATTTGCGGTTTAAGGCCTCGCTGCTGTATTTATTTACAAAACTGAACTCTTTAGTCTTGTTAGTGTTATCGGTAATCGTCATGTTTAAAAAAGGTACAGCATTAATAATCGAATCACTTAAATGTTTACTGATGCCGCTGAGTACTTTTTCACAACTAATGTTCTGGAAATAGGCGAGGTACTGCTTCATTTTTGCTTCTTCAAATGCGATAGGTGTTCCATTCATTTTTGAAAGCTCAAAACTGGTGGTATTTTTAAGCGTGATGATGTAAGATGAATCCGGATTTACAATAAAATCCATTTTAATGGATTTTAACTGAGGCGGCGTGTAATTAATTATTAAACGGTCACGCCATTCGTATTCATCAATAATGTAACGCGACGACAAATACCCTTCAAATCCCGGAATGTACATCAGAAAAGGTTCTTCGTAATTTTCTTCAGTATCAATATTGGTTAAAATCATGTAAGTAGCATTGTTATCCTGATTTTCATGCCCGACATAATATTGTTTAATAAGTTCATTATTATGATAGGCTTGTACTTTAAGCGACCTGCCAATCATCAGTTGAATAACACCTTTTTTTGCGTTTTTAGCAACCGGGGATTTTACCTCAAGTCTTTTCATCGTATAAAGTAAAAGGCTGATGGCGTCGGTGCGGCAATGGTATTTTTTAGGTGTTACCCAACCATTTTCGGTACGTTCAAGTGTAATACTCCGGCCTTCTTTATCAGCTATAAAAATTTTTGTGACAGCGGCCGTGTCTTCAATCTTAAAATTCCTCGATTCGATATCGATAGTACCTGAGTTAGTTTTGTTTTTATACAAATAAAATGAAACCGCACAAAGGATGGATAGTAGCGTAATGACAATTAAAGAAGACTTATTCTTCATAGAGGTAAACAATCGTTAAGGAAATGCGGGTTATTTCCTGGTTTTACTGTACTCACTGCGCTTGTTAAACAAGGCATCGGCAAGTTTGTTATAGCGTAAAGAAATTTCGAAACCTCCAACAGTTCTGGATGCTTTTCTGTAACTGGATACATTGGCATCGTATGAAAATCCGATGGCATAAGTTCCCATATCAATTAACACTTGTGGTATAATAGCATCATTCACCCTGTAGAATACACCTATACCAAATGAGTTTTCCACTTTTTCACCTGTAATTTTTGTTCCGTTCTTAAAGCGGTATTTTAAATAAGTACCTGCAGTAATTTCTTTTGCCGGACCCTGAATCATATAAATAACAGTTGGTGTGATGGAGATTTTTGTGTTATTGATATCAAACCTTGAAATAATGGAAGCAACATAACGGGCAGGCATATGATAACCTTCAATAGTCTGCGTTTTACCTGTAGCATCCACATAGGTATTACTGCCAAAATCCTGCTCAGGTTTATTTAAATGATAACCTGCAATACCAAGCCTTAAGCTTTTCACATCATCTCTGTCATTTTTCGTTTTGATGGAAGTAAATTCGTAAGCTAAGCCTAAGCCAAAATCAGAAGAAGTAAAGTTGTGGTATATAACAGATTCTTTGCTTGGTAAAGCAGGATCTATTTCGGTACCGTTAAATTGTGAAGCGTAAGTTAATTTGGCATACTGAGCACTATTCATTGTAACTCCGCCATAAACACCTGCCGATAAAACAGATTTTTTAGACATCTTAAGAATGGCGGCAATATTGAAATTCGCAAGCGTCTGCGATAGTTTCGCTGCGCCGGCTTCATCTTTAAAAATGTTTAAACCAATTCCTAAAAAAGCATTTTTGTAACGGTTTCTGAATATCCCGCCGTCAACCGAAAGTCCATAAGTTTGATAAGCTTTGCCCATAGATTGCCATTGGTTACGGTAACCTGCAATAACCCGGTAATAGCCCGGGAAAAATCCGGTATTGGCAGGGTTGTAAACTAAAGGTGCTTCCTGGATTTGTGCTAAATGTATATCCTGTGATTTTACTCCGGTACTTAATAAAGAAAGTAAAAGAAGGGAAACTATATTTATTTTTTTCATAAAACTTTTCTCAACGTTTTCTTTAGCGTATCAGAGTAACGTTGCCTTTAACAACTTTATACTCGTTCAACACATTCTTGTATTTTAAAACATACGCGTAAACACCTGTTTGCGCCTGCTGGCCATTATGGCTTCCATCCCATCCGTAACTATATTCGTTAGCTCTGAATACTTCTTGTCCCCAACGGTTCCAAACCTGCATCTCATAATCGCGGGCATAACGTGCCTGTGCGCCTAAAGGCGAGAACAAATCATTAACACCATCGCCATTAGGTGTAAATCCCGTAGGCATTACAATATCGTTTCGTTTATCAGCAAACACTGCAGTAATATAATCGCTTTCGCCAATTATAAATGTTATAGAGTCTTTATAAAGGAAATTATGTTCATCTAAAGCCCAAGGTGTACCGGTGGTACTGTTGGTTGGTGCTGTAAACTCCCAATGATCGAAAACATAAATTGCCGTATCGACCGGCCAGGCTTCAAGAAATGATAACAAACAATTTGATGTACATCCCTTGATTTGGAAATATTCTCCGGTCCAGGTAAAATTGGTGAGATGCAAAGTATTAAAATCAACTGTTCCGGCACCTGCGGGTTTCACATCAATTGTGATGTTGTACGGACCGTTCATGTTATTACACTTTGTAAAAAGCGAATCTATTTTGGCGCAGCGCTGATTGAGTCTGTATTTAAGCGTATCCATATTTATTTGCCAATCGGGTTCATTCACCAACCAGTAATTGGCATGTAAAATCATTTCCGGAGCAAATACCTGTTTGAAATAATCGAGATGTGGTATCATCTTATCACAGCGTAAAATAGTATTCAGTAAATCCATGTACCTATTCAGGTATTCATTTTTGAAACTGGCATTCTTAAGAAG
>JAHEYE010000063.1:8288-14879 GCA_023251695.1 Sphingobacteriaceae bacterium
AGGTAATCCCTGTCAGGAATCTCACGGAATTCATAAATCCCCCAATAACAGCCATTCACAAAAGTACGGATGGGCTTGTAGTGTAAGCCATCCAATTGGAGGCCGTTTTTCATCGCATACGTTTGCACGAAGGCGTCACGCATGTGTGTTGTGCGAAGTGGGTTAGGGGTGGCAATCGTTGGTGTGATAGCTGAGAAATTATCTTTACCTGCGGTACGTACTTCAAAATTCGGGAACACCGTACGGGTACTGGTTCCGAAAACCGGATCGTTATAAATATCTCCTGTTAAGATGCAACCTTCTCCGCTCTCATCATCCAAACCAACATCAAAGCTACGTTGTTGATTGCCCCATGCATCATTAGGAGGTTGGGTTAAACTTCCACCTACCTCAGAATAAAATTTATTCTTATCAAAGTATTCGCAATGAACGGTCTGAGAACCGGCACCGTTAAAGAAAGTGGTATTGGTTACAATTGATAACACACCGAAACCGGGATTAACTGATACATCTGCACCTTCGAAATAAGTATTTGTTTCCGCGAAACTCGGCAAATAAAAACTGGCGAGTGAAGCTGAACCTACGCCGTTTGGTTTCGGAAAGGTAACTGCTGTAATTACACTCGTAACACCACCTAGTGCAATAGGGGTAAGAATATTATCTACGTAAGTATAGGTTGTTGCCGCAGTAGCATTACCTACACAACCGGTATAACTACTGCAAGGTATATCGCCTCCGGGTAAACCACAATCGCCCCGGGTATAATTTATCTGGAAGTTAACCGTATCAGGTATCACCATATCGTAACTTCCACTGGCAGGCGAGATAAATCCTGCAGTTGCAGGGGCAGTAAAAGTTGGTGTTGGCGAATAACCGAAATATAAGTTAGCAGGAGGGACTGCCACAAAATTCGAACCATCGAAATTGCCCGGTAATGTAGAGCCTTGATTGAATAAATACCATTTTACCGGACCGGTTGAATTACCGTCCGGATATCTTCCCCATGAATCTCCGGTTTTGGTTCTGCGGACAAAAATAGAATCTTTAATAACACCACCATAGGTTAGCATTACCCATTGGTTCTTGCATTGCTCAATAGTAAAATTAGTATGATAACGTTTGAAAGGTAAAGCAGTTTCTTGTTTATTACGGCCATCGCACCAAAAAGTCATGTATTGTCCTGGGCCTAGTGTTAAACCGCTAGGTATTGGCCACATATACAAATTGGTTTTACTATTGGTCAAATAGTATCCATTCAATGAGTGGGTAAAACTTGGTGTTGCATTATACAATTCTATATAATCTGGTGAATTGTCTGGAGTAGTAGGTGGTACTAACAATTGAGTAGTAGTCTGATTGGTCCAACATACTTCATTAATGACAACTTGTGATTTGGCTGTGTTTAAAAAAAGCGCCAAAAAAATAAATAATACAATTCTATTCATGTGTAAAACGGTTTTTACCATCTAAACTTCAAATTTAGCTATTATAACTTAAAGTACCAAGTCTTTAACCGCTTAATTTTCAGCTCAATGGTGTTTATTATACTATAACGAAGCAAAAAGCGAAAAGGATAGGCGTTGCTAAAAAATATTTTTAAAAACTGCTGAATCTGTGAGCACTTCCTGTTCAAATCTCAGTAGTAAAAAACCATACAAAAACGTACATTTGTAGTCCCTAAATGAGCGATGTAATAAAACACGAGTGCGGTGTAGCTTTAATCCGACTCCTGAAACCTGTTTCCTATTATAAAACCAAATATGGTTCGGCACGATACGGCCTTCATAAAATGTATCAGCTCATGGAAAAAATGATAAACCGCGGTCAGGATGGCGCCGGTTTAGCCACAGTAAAATTAGACGCAAAACCAGGAACAACTTATATCGATCGTATCCGTTCTGTCGAACCAAAAGCAACTCAGGATCTTTTTTCGCAAGTGAATGATTTATTTGTAAACGCGTCACTTAAAAAACCCGAAGAATACAAAAGTGCCGATTGGCAAAAAGAAAATATTCCCTTTTTGGGTGAAGTGATGTTGGGACATTTACGCTATGGAACTTTCGGAAAAAACGGCGTTCACAGTTGTCACCCTTTCCGTCGTCAAAACAATTGGATGGCGAGGAATTTAGTTGTAGCAGGTAATTTTAATTTAACCAATGTTGACGAACTTTTTGAACATTTGGTGGAGTTAGGTCAACATCCCCGTGAAAAAGCGGATACGATTACTGTGATGGAAAAGATTGGACACTTTTTGGATAAAGAAAACGACCGCTTGTTCCGTCAGTTTAAAGACGAAGGGTTGGATAATGATGTAATTTCAAAAAAAATTCAGGATAATATTGATGTCGCTTCAATTTTAATTGAGAGTAGTAAGCGTTGGGATGGCGGTTATGTGATGGCAGGTATGATGGGACATGGAGATTCATTTGTAATCCGCGATCCAAATGGAATCAGGCCTGCTTATTTTTATAAAGACGATGAAATAATTGTGGTGGCTAGTGAGCGTCCGGTTATCCAAACCGTATTTAATGCGCCTTTTGAAGAAGTAAGGGAATTAGAGCCGGGACATGCTGCTATAATTAAGAAAAACGGAAAATTTTCGATAGAAGAAATCGTAAAACCATTGGAAAAAAAAGCCTGTTCTTTCGAACGGATTTATTTTTCGAGGGGTAACGATTCTGAAATTTATAAAGAGCGGCAAGCCCTCGGCCGTTATCTTGCAACGCCGACATTAAAAGCCGTTAATTACGATTTGGAAAACACCGTTTTCAGTTATATCCCAAATACTGCTGAGGTTGCTTTTGGTGGATTAATTGAAGGTCTGGATGATTATCTCAATAAACATAAAGCTACCGAAATTTTAAAAGCGGGTGGACATATTGCAGAACCCGAGTTAAGCAAATTACTTTCGATACAACCCCGTATTCATAAAGTGGTATTAAAAGATGTAAAGCAGCGTACTTTTATTACGGATGATGAGAGCCGCGACATCATGGTGAATTTAGGTTATGATGTTACCTACGGAACCGTAAAAAAAGGCGTAGATAATTTGGTGGTGCTGGATGACAGCATTGTACGTGGGACAACTTTAAAGCAAAGTATTTTAAGAATATTAGACCGTTTGGAGCCAAGAAAAATAATTGTGGTTTCATCAGCGCCACAAATCCGTTATCCGGATTGTTACGGCATTGACATGGCCGTATTAAATAAGTTCGCAGCTTTTGAAGCAACCATTGCTTTATTAAAAGAAACCGGCCGCGAAAATATCCTCAAAACTGTGTATGAAAAAGCATTGGCTGAGGTAAAAAAACCAAAAGAAGAACAGGTAAATGTGGTGAAGGAAATCTATAATACCTTTACAACAGAAGAGATCTCGCAAAAAATTGGCGAATTAATAAAACCTGCCGATCTTAAAGCTGAACTTGTGATTATTTACCAGAATATTGAAGGTCTTCATCTCGCCTGCCCGAATCATTTGGGCGACTGGTATTTTACCGGAAATTATCCAACTCCGGGCGGTAATAAAGTAGCTAACCGCGCTTTCATAAACTTTATGGAAGGCAAAAACGTAAGAGCTTATTAGTATCCGCTCATTTATCCTTCATTCTAAACCCGATTAGGGTAAGTTTCACCATTTTTCTAAGGTTTAATAAAAAACCCGAAAAAAGGGTTGATTTCGGTAAATAAATTCCATACTTTAGATTAATTATAGTTTAAATTTTAATTAGCATGAAGTATATTTTACGTTGCAAGAGTTTCGTCCTTATTTTATTTTTTATTTCAAAAGTAAACAGTGGACAAGTTTTAATTAATGAATATTCAGTTTCAAACTACGCGACTTACGTAGATAATTTCGGAGGTTATGAAGATTGGATAGAATTATACAATGCAGGTGCGTCCCCTGTTAACTTAACGGGTTATCATCTCGCTACCAAAACAACTAATCTTGGTAAATGGACTTTCGGAAACGTAACAATTAACCCGGGTGGATTTATGAGAATTTGGGCATCAAACAAAAACGTTAATGCCGGCGCAAATCTTCACACAAATTTTGGTCTTAAACAATGTCAGGGCGAGAAAATTATTTTTTCAAATCCGGCTTTTACAATCTTAGATTCGCTTACTCTTAAAAAAACACAGCTTGCACATTCGCGCGGACGCACAACAAACGGAGCTGCAACATGGAGCCTTTTTTCATCTCCAACACCAAATGCTTCTAATAATACTGCAACACCTTATTTAGGTTATGCACCAACTCCTGTAATGAGTTTGGCTCAGGGATTTTATACAGGTTCACAGATTGTAACCATTACCTGTTCTGATCCAAGTGCAACCATAAGAACTACAATAAACGGATCTTCACCAACTACTACTGCTGCTATTTACGGTGGACCGATGAGTGTTCCTTCAACCCGTGTGATCAGGGCACGTGCAACAAGTACGAATACATCTTATCTCCCTAGCTTTTTCGAGAATAACACCTATTTCATTAATGTGACACATTCTGTTAATGTCGTTTCAGTTTTTGGAGATGCCATTAATACACTTTTGGGAGGAACTTCAATTCAGGCAGAGTCGGGACTTGAATATTTTAATGAAACCGGTGTTTATAAAGCAGAAGCCTATGGGCACAGTAATGAACACGGAAATGATTCCTGGTTTTATCCACAGCGTGGGATTGACTTTGTTTGCCGGGATGAATTTGGTATTAATGACGCCCTAAAATATCAGATCTTCAATTCTAAACCGCGTGCCGAATTTCAACGTATCATTATTAAAGCAGCTGCAAATGATAATTATCCTTTTGAAGGAGCACCAAACTCAAATTTTGCCGGCGAATTAGGTGGCGCACACATCCGCGACCAATATGTAACAACAGTTGCCCAAAAGGCAGGTATGTATTTAGACGGCAGAACATGGGCGCCCGCTGTTATGTATATTAATGGGGCTTATTGGGGCGTATATGATGTACGTGAAAAAGTAGACGACAAAGATTTCACTAATTACTATTACAACGCCCACGAAGATTCATTACAGTTTTTGCAAACTTGGGGAAGTACTTGGTCAGCCTATGGCGGAACACAGGCACAAACCGATTGGAATAATTTTAAGAATTGGGTAGCGGCAAATAATCTGACAATTCCTGCAAATTATAATTATGTCGATAGCGTTTACAATATTAAGAGTCTGGCAGACTACGTAATTCTTAATTCATATGTTGTTTGTACAGATTGGTTAAATTGGAACACGGCATGGTGGAGAGGTTTAAATTATCAATGTAATAAACCAAAATGGCGTTATGCTCTCTGGGATGAAGATGCAACTTTTAAGCATTACATTAATTACACCAATCTACCGAATCAGGATGTAAACGCTGACCCTTGCGACCCCTCCACTTTAAATAACCCTGGTGGACAAGGCCATGTACCTATCTTAAATAAATTATTAACCAGCAATACCTTCAAACAATATTATGTAATGCGTTATTTCGATTTAATAAATACCGGATTAAGTTGTAAGCGTATGACTGATATTTTGGATAGTATGGTTTTAGTTATTACTCCGGAAATGCCGGCGCACATTGCAAAATGGGGTGGAACTTATACACAATGGCAATCCAATGTAACCGCACTCAGATCTTTTATACAGGCGCGTTGCGATACTGTTAAGAGATTATTTAATGCTTGTTACGGAGTTACGGGTCCTTACACAATTAAGATTAATGTAGACCCTCCTAATTCGGGTAAAGTTGATTTTAATTCATTAAATCTTTCAACCTTTTTGTGGCAAGGAACTTATCCAGGTAATTTGCCAAATATTTTAAAAGCGCATCCTAAAACAAATTATTGTTTTTCGCATTGGACAACAAAGACGCATACGCTTTCACCAAATATGACAGATTCGGTTGTTAGTTTATTACTCTCAGCAAACGATAGTATCGTCGCACATTTTATTTATAATCCTACGCCAACTGTTACACCTGCTTCAGCCGTCGTTTGTATAGGGGGTACCGTACAAATTCAGACGGGGAACGGTTTAAATTATTCGTGGCTGCCTGCCACAGGATTAAGTTGCACTACCTGTACAAATCCTATTTCGACGCCAACAGCAAATATGGTTTATTCAGTTACATCAGTTGCATCTGCTTCATTAAATTGTAAAGCCACTCAAACCCTTGGAGTATCTTTAATTAGTAATCCGCAAGTAACTTCAAGTCCGACAAATGCTTTAGTGTGTCCCGGCGGAACAGTTCAAATTAATGCGGCCAATGGTGTTAATTATAATTGGTCGCCATCAACCGGTTTAAGTTGCAGCACCTGTTCAAATCCAATAGCATCTCCAACTGTTAATACAACTTATACGGTAACATCAAATGCGGCTTTGAATTGCAATACAACTTCAACTTTAACGATTACCATGACAAGTAATCCACAGGTTGCAGCCAATCCTTCTGCTACAACTGCTTGTACAGGAGGAAATGTGCAATTACAAGCTTCAAATGGGGCTAATTATAACTGGTCTCCTTCAACAGGTTTGAGTTGTACAACTTGCTCGAACCCTATCGCTTCTCCATCTTCTGCAACCATTTAT
>JAHEYE010000285.1 GCA_023251695.1 Sphingobacteriaceae bacterium
TTTTACCATTCATCGGGTTCACTGTTTTATTTTTGTCACCCGTATTATGGATTTTAATGTTGGTGTTGGTTATCCTTGGTGTTATTAATGCTGCCAACGGCGCCATGAAACCGCTTCCATTCGTGGGTGCTTTGTTCGAGAAGTTATTTGCCAACGCTTTTAATTAATTTCCTTTTTCTGTTTATAAACAGAACCGCGGTTAAATGAAAAGGCTTGTATATATTTTTCCGCTGCTGATTCTTATGCTTTCCTTTCAGAACAAAAAAGACATTCTTATTTGGGAAGAAGGAAAGCTTTTGACCTGGGATGATTTCCGGGGTAAGACGGAAAAACGCTGGTCGGCCGCATCTACACATTACGATACATTTAAAAATCTGACTGATAAAGGCTCAAAAGCCGAAGTCGAAATCCTTGCTATTTTCTATTGCAAAAAATCCTGGAAAAGAATGAGCTGGTGTAACGATGGCGTACTCGCGCACGAACAAAAACATTTTGATATTGTTGAATTGTATGCAAGGAAACTGCGCAAACAAATAATCGAGAGAAAATATTCCTCTTATGCCAATTTAAAAAACGTTTCCGATTCATTGTATGATGTCATGGATAAAGAAATGGATTCTTTTCAGGACAAGTATGATGATGAAACGGATGCCTCTATGAATGGCGATAAACAACGCGAATGGAATAAGATGTTAATAGAGCAAATTCAGTCACTTTCACTCTATAAAAACACCACTTTTACCCTATCGTTTTCTAAATAAATATGTATCTTTAGTGGGTTATTCCACATGAGAAAACTGCTCTTCATATTTACTCTTATTTCTTTTGTTTCGTCGGCACAAACTAGTCCGCCAAGTAACTTAAAAGCGGGCACCTGGCGCGCTGTGCTTTTATTAGACAGGGAAAGGAATATTGAATTGCCTTTTAATTTCGATCTCGTTTTTAAAAATAAAACCCAATTGGTTATTAAAAATGCCGGGGAGAAAATTGTTGTGGATGAGATCACCATGACAAAAGATTCCTTCAATTTTAAAATGCCCGTATTTGATTCTGAATTCCGTACCAAAATAACAAGCGAAGGTGCCATTGAAGGCATATGGATTAATCATGCACGTAAAGACAAAAACATTATTCCCTTTAAAGCACAATACAATAATCCCAAGCGTTTTGATTTTCCTGCAGATAAACCCCACACTTTCTATACTGGTAATTGGGAGACAACTTTTAGTCCGGGTACTGCCGATAGCAGCAAAGCGCTTGGTGTATTTAAACACGAAGGCGGTTCGGTATATGTGACCGGCACTTTTTTAACGGAGACCGGCGATTACCGTTATTTGGAAGGAATGATGAGCCGCGGGAAATTATATTTATCGTGTTTCGACGGCGCGCATGCGTTTTTGTTTACTGCCGAAAATGATGGTGTTAATATTGTGCGGGGAAATTTTTATTCAGGTGTTCATTGGCAAGAGCCTTGGATAGCAAAACGTAACGATAATTATAAACTCAAAGACCCAGAGAGTATCACAACACTAAAAACGCCTGACGAGAAAGTAAGTTTTTCTTTTCCGAATCTCGATAAAAAAACCGTGAGCCTGAATGACGAGAAGTTTAAAAATAAAGTTGTGGTCATTCAGATAATGGGAAGCTGGTGTCCGAATTGCATGGATGAAACAGCGTACCTTTCTAAAGTATACAAGCAATACAAAATAAAAGGTTTAGAAGTTGTTGCCCTTGCTTATGAAAAGTCGGAAGATTTCGAAAAAAACAAAAAAAATATTACAAGATTAAAAAACAAATACGGCGTTGAATATGAAATGCTGATTACCGGTTTATCAGGAAAAGCAAAAGCATCGGAGAGCATGGCCTTCTTAAATGGAATTACAGCTTTCCCGACTACTATTATTTTGGACCGCAAACATAATGTAAAAAGTATTTATACAGGCTTTAGTGGTCCGGCTACCGGAAAAGAATTTGAGAATTACAAAGCAAAAACCGAAAGTTTACTAACGCAATTGCTTTTGAAAAAAGACTAATCATGTTCACGGCCCTTCGTCAGGCTCAGGATGACACACGAAATATAGAAAATGTTTACAGGTATAATAGAAACATTAGGAAAGGTTGAGAAGATAGAAAAGGAAGGAACAAATGTTCATTTTTCTTTTTCAAGTTCTGTTACCGACCAATTGAAAGTCGATCAAAGCGTGGCGCATAATGGCGTTTGTCTGACTGTGGTTTCTTTAAATGGAAATTCTTATAAAGTAACTGCGATTGACGAAACATTAAGACGGACTAATCTCGGAAATTTAAAGATTGGTGATGTTGTGAATTTGGAACGTTGCATGACGGCTAATGGTCGCTTCGACGGACACATTGTGCAGGGGCATGTTGACACAACAGCTACTTGTAAAAAGATCACAGATCTGAAAGGAAGTTGGGAATTTGTATTTGAACACGAAAAGAATTCTAAAAATATTACAGTAGAAAAAGGGAGTATAACTATTAACGGCGTGAGCTTAACGGTTGTGGATTCAACTGACACAACGTTTTCTGTTCATATTATTCCATATACTTTTGAAAACACCAATTTCAGAACTATTAAAATTGGAGATAAAATAAATTTAGAGTTTGATATTGTAGGAAAATACGTTGCGAAATTATTAGGTAAGTAATGTCATGTCGAGCGTAGTCGGGACATTATACAAATATTGATCATAGTTGGTTCTCGACTACGCTCGAACTGACAAAAGGAAATATAACATGCATATAGGTTTATTTTTCGGTTCATTTAACCCCATTCACATTGGACACATGGCCATTGCGAATTATATGGTGGAGTTTACCGATATAGACCAGTTGTGGTTTGTAATATCTCCGCAAAATCCGTTGAAAGAAAAAAAGACCTTGCTCCCTGAAGGTTCGCGTTTGTTTATGGTGAACGAAGCTATTCAGTATTACACAAAATTTAAAAGCAGCAATATTGAGTTTGGTTTACAGAAGCCTTCTTACACCGTAAATACTTTAGCACATTTAAAAGAAAAATTTCCTAAACATAAATTCAGTTTAATAATTGGTCAGGATAATTTAGCAACTTTTGATAAATGGAAAAATCATGAACAAATTCTGAAGCATTATAAAATATTTGTGTATCCGCGTCCTGATTGTGCAAAAAGTAAATTCGATAAACATCCAAATGTAATTTTTACTGAAGCGCCTTTGATGGATATTTCCTCAACATTTATCCGTGATGCCATTAAAAAGAAAAAAGACATCCGTTTTTTTCTTCCCGAAAAAGTTTGGGATTATGTGAACAGCATGAGTTTTTATAAGAAATAAATTAATTCCCCTCCTTTTCAAGGAGGGGCAGTTCTGCCTTTAGCAGAACGGGGTGGTCACCAAAGGCCTTAGGTTAAATTTTTTCGTACTCAAAATCAATAAGTTAGATGATATTTTAATACATAAGATTCAGATGTATTCAGTTCTTATGTATCTTTGCTTTAACATTAACATTATTACACCATGTATTCATCAGAATTAATAAAAGGCACTTTAAAAACAATAGTATTAAAGTTGCTTGCCGAAAACAAAAGAATGTACGGTTATGAGATCACACAAAAAGTGAAAGATCTTACCGGAAATAAAATTCAAATAACGGAAGGCGCGCTCTACCCTACTTTGCATTCGTTAGAAGCAGACGGTATTTTGATTACCGAAACCGAATATATCGGTAAACGTGTACGGAAATATTATTCTTTAAGTAAAGAAGGTCATAACAAATCAAAAGAAAAAGTAAATGAGTTTACCGACTTTATGAATACCATGAAATTTTTACTGGAAATTAAACCGGCTTAAAATAAATGTACTCAGTCAATGACCAACAAATAGATTTTATTCTCAACGACATTCGACGTCGTGGCGTTGAAATGGAGGACCTGCAGTATAATCTCCTGGATCACATTTGTTGTATTGTTGAGCAAAACCTCGAGAGCGGTGGCAACTTCGAGGACTTCTATAACAAAACAATTCCTAAATTCTTTAAACACGAACTATGGGAGATAGAAGAAGAAACCATCCTATTACTAACTTATAAAAACTATTACACCATGAAAAAAGCGATGATATACGGAGGCGTCTTCTCCCTTTCGCTAATTGCGTTAGGAACGACCTTCAAAATTTTTCACTGGCCCGGAGCGGCAA
>JAHEYE010000286.1 GCA_023251695.1 Sphingobacteriaceae bacterium
TTTATCGATTTTATTAATATTGGGGGTTGGTAAACATTTCGGCAAAGGATTAGGAGGGAAAATTAAAACTCAGAAAAATCTGGGCCTTATGTACTGGTTGTTTATTTTATCGCTGATAAATTTCTTCTCGAAAAACAACACCTTTTATTTTCCTTTGATAGCTTCGATAATTCCGTTGAGTATTTTGCTGGCCGATTATTTTTACCATATCCGTCAGCTTAAGATAGCAAATACACTTTTGTTTTTGTTACTGGCTTCAGGAGCATTGCTTTTTCTAATGCACTTAAACCTTATTTAATTCTTCCCAGTATTCTGCTGCCCGTCTGGTATGCGGAATAACAATGGTACCGCCAACAATATTCGCGACTGCAAATATTTCGTATACTTCTTCAGTAGTGCATCCTTCCTCTTTGCATTTTCCCAAATGATATTTAATACAATCATCACAACGTAAAACCATACTTGCAACCAAACCCAACATCTCTTTTGTTTTCACATTTAATGCGCCTGCTGCATAGGTATTTGTATCAAGATTAAAAAGACGTTTTAAAACAAGATTATCTTTACTCATTAACAAATCGTTCATCCTCGAACGGTAATCGTTAAATTCTTTTATCTGCTCACTCATTGTTATACTAATTTATATTTTTTTACAACGTACTTCGAAACAAAAATACTTATTTCATAGAGTAAGTACATCGGCACTGCCACCAGCATTTGTGAAGTTACATCCGGGCTTGGAGTCACAATGGCCGCCACTACTAATATTACTACAACCGCGTGCTTTCTGAATTTACGCATGAATTGCGGTGTTATTAAAGTCATCCGCGTTAAAAAATAAACCAAAACAGGTAATTCAAAAATTATTCCTGATACCAATGTCAAAGTTGTAATGAATGAAGAATAATCATCTAAAGTCTGGTTGGTTTGGATCATGCCACTGTCTGACATATGGTAATTAATAAGAAAGTTATACGACATCGGAAATAAAACAAAATATCCGAAACCTATTCCCATCAAAAACAAAAGCGAGGCAATAACAATGAATATCTTTACCGGGCCGATTTCCTTATTCCTTAATGCCGGCCTTACAAACTTCCATAACTCCCATAATAAAAAAGGGAATCCTAAAACCAATCCGCCCATAAAAGCGAACCACATGTGCGTAAAGAATTGTTCTGAAATACCAAGTGTCTGAAGTTTTACATCCTTTACATGTAAACACATCACGTCGCCGGCACCTATTTTATATCCGATGGCGCAAAAAGCTTTATAGGAAATAAAATCCTGACGCAAAGGACCTAAAAAAATGGTATCGATGAAAATCCCGGGCATGCAAAAGATAACAATAGCAAGAATAACAATTACTGCTGCACTGCGCACCAGGTGCCAACGAAGCTCTTCGAGATGCTGTAAAAACGACATCTCTTTTGGTTTTGTTTCCGTGGTATTTTCTTCTTCTATAAGTGCCATTTAAAGCAGCACAAATGTACGATTTAAGACCCCGTTTATCAAATCATCATTTCTAATGGAAAATAAGGTCAGAACTTACTATGGACAGGGTAATTAGTCGAATTCAATCGGCCTTAGTCGAAAACACTTAAAGCCACTTTGATTTCAGAGTTTGATTCTCTATTTTTATTATACCTAAAACTATTCGCATGAGGTTTAAAAAACTATTCATTTCAGCAGTTGTTTTTTGCAGTTTATTTTCATTTTTAAATTTAGGCGCGCAAAATATATCTAAGCAGGGTCCGACTTATATTCAGGGGCCACCTCAGAGAACTTGCGGAACCGGAATTCCTTCACCGCAATGGGAAGCGATGTTTCAAAAACAAATTGAAGCTTTTTTAGCTGCAAATCCGGAAATAAATGCGGCTGGCAAACAAGGAAATAATAGTACACAGGCTGTTTATACAATTCCGGTTATCATTCACGTTATACATGGCGGACAAGCGCCCGGAACATTTCCTAATCTTGCGCAAGGTCAGTTAAATTCCCAGATCCAGGTTTTGAATGATGATTTCGCCGGTGTTGGTTATAATATAGGGAATTATCCTGCTACTGCATTTACAACCTGGGCAACAAACACAATTGTTTCTGCTGCTAGCAAGGATGCTTTAGGCAGAATAAAAATTTCGAATACCGGAATCACATTTTGTTTAGCGCTTACAGATACCTTAGGAAACACTTTAGCAGAACCCGGGATTCACAGGGTAGATTATAATACGCTGCCTGCACTTACAGGAACTTTTACATCAAAAAATCCGGCTAATGCAGTTTATAATACTACAGGGAAATTCATGGGTTTTATTGATGGATACATTAAACCTAACACTATTTGGAATGTTACAAAATACATGAATCTTTGGGTAACCGATGAACAAGCTGCTGTTGGTTTATTGGGATATGCAACGTTCCCACCCTTGAGTACTTTACCCGGAATTCCTGGTGGAGTTGGTACAGCAACCTCTGATGGTTTCTGGGCATGGGCCGCTGCTTTTGGAAGCAAAAATATTTTCCCGGGAGGAACCTATACTGCCGGATATGATTTAGGAAGAACCTGTACACATGAGATAGGCCACTGGGTTGGTTTACGCCATATATGGGGTGACGGAACTTGCGCAACAGATTATTGTAACGATTCACCTCCGGCTTCTGCACCTAACTTTAATAACTGTCCGGTCACTTATCCACTCAAATCAGGTTCCTGCGCCGGACCGCCAAGCAATGCCCCGAATGGAGAAATGTTTATGAATTTTATGGACTATACTTACGATTGCGCCATGTTCATGTTTACTGAGGATCAGAGGACACGCATTCAAACCGCCATGGCAAATAGTCCGTACAGAAAATTATTAGGTACACATGGTTTATGTTCTGTTCCGCCCCCGGTGGCCAATTTTTCAATTAATCCGAATCCGATTTGTGCCGGACAAACTGCAACAATTACCGATATGTCGACAGGAAGCCCTGGGGCATGGTCTTATACTATGACCGGTGGTTCGCCTGCAACTTCAACTTTACAAAGTCCAACTGTTACATATACTGCAGCCGGTGTTTTTTCAATAACTTTAATTGCGATTAACGGTGGTGGCCCAAGTGCTCCTGTTGTTAAAACAATAACTGTAAACGCGATTCCTGTAATTACTATTACGCCTGCCGGCTCAACAATATGTACGGGAGGAAGCGCAACACTTACTGCAAGCGGTGCCACTACTTATACATGGAACACAGGACCGACAACAGCAGCAATTGTTGTGTCACCAACTATTACTACAACTTATACTGTAACAGGGGCGAATGGAACTTGTACCAATACCAGAACGGTTTCTGTTGTTGTGAGTGGTGCTCCTACTTTGAATATCGCACCTGCAAGCGCAACTATTTGTGCAGGTAATACAACAACATTTACCGGAAGCGGTGCAACAAATTACACCTGGATGCCGGGTGGAATTACAACAGCAACGATAAGTGTCAGCCCAACTATAACAACTACATATACTTTAACCGGAACTAATGCGGCAGGTTGCGCAGGAACAAGAACAGTTCAGGTAACGGTTAACACCACTCCTACACTAAATATTGTGGCTAGTCCGACTGCTATTTGTTCGGGAAGCAGCGCTACGCTTACCGCCGGCGGTGCAACCACTTATACCTGGAACACTGGACCTACAACAGCAGTTATTGTTGTGTCACCTACCATCACAACAAATTATACTGTAACAGGAAGTAATGGTACATGTTCAGGTACACAAACCATTTCTTTAATTGTAAATACTTCACCTACTTTAAATATTAATCCGCCTTCAGCTACAGTTTGTGTTGGCGGCTCCGTAACTCTGACAGGCAGTGGCGCAACCAATTATACCTGGATGCCCGGTGGTAATACAACCTCAACCGTAAGTGTTAGTCCTGCCATTACCACTACATATACATTAACAGGAACAAATGCGGGAGGTTGTTCGGCAACAAGAACAGTTCAGGTTAGCGTTAATGCATTGCCTGTTGTTACAATAACTGCGAATCCACTTACAATTTGTCCCGGCAGTAGCAGTACATTAACAGCATCAGGTTCCGGCCCCGGTCCTTTCACTTATTCATGGACTACGGGATCAACAGCGGCTTCTATTACCTCCAGTATTGTTGGTGTTTATACTTCCACTGTTACTAACGGT
>JAHEYE010000287.1 GCA_023251695.1 Sphingobacteriaceae bacterium
CCAACCGCAGGCGGAAGCATTGAAGATTTAATTAAAACGCAAATGGGTGTTACGAGTAACAACGAATTAAGCAGCAGCTATTCGGTGCGCGGCGGAAATTTTGATGAAAACCTGGTTTACGTGAACGACATCGAAGTGTACCGTCCGTTTTTAGTCCGTAGCGGACAACAAGAAGGATTAAGTTTTGCCAATCCGGATATGGTAAGCAATATTAATTTTTCTGCCGGCGGATTTGAAGCAAAGTATGGCGATAAAATGTCATCAGTACTTGATATAACGTACCGCAAGCCTCAGAAATTCGGCGGCGCTGCATCTGCAAGTTTATTGGGAGGAAATTTAAGCCTGGAAGGCATTTCAAAAAACAGATTAATATCGTGGTCGGTTGGCTCACGCTATAAGAGCAATACTTATTTACTCAAAGGCTTGGATACGAAAGGTGAGTACAAACCTCGTTTTTACGATGCACAGGCTTTTCTGACTTTCAATGTTAATCCTAAATGGACAGTTGAAGTTTTAGCAAACATTGCCAATAACAAATATTTAGTTATTCCCTCCGCCAGGGAAACAACATTCGGAACGGTAAACAATGCTGTTAGTTTCAAAGTTTATTTCGACGGACAGGAATTGATGCAATACATGACTTACATGGGTGGTGTTTCCACTACTTACATGCCAAACAAAAACACTAAGCTTAAATTAATCGCCTCGGGCTACTCCACTAAAGAGGAAGAAATATATACGGTACAGGGACAATATTATATTGACCAATTAGAAGCTGACTTCGGGAAAAGTACTTTTGGTCAGGTAGCTTTTAACCGCGGCATAGGAACATTTTTAAATAATGGCAGAAACAAATTGGAAGCGCAGGTTTATAATATAGAACACAAAGGGACAAAATATCTGAAACGCAATAATGAATTATTATGGGGATTGCGTTTTCAAAATGAAAGCGTGCAGGATAAACTAAGTGAATGGCGCATGGTGGATTCGGCGGGATTTGTGAACCCTTATAGTCCGACGGAGATTAATTTATCGGATGCATATAAAACAAAAATAAATATCAATAGCAGCCGCGTGATGGAATATATTGAATACAAATACAACAAAACATTAAAGGATTCGTCGGTATTTACTTTTACCGGAGGTGCAAGAGGAAATTACTGGACTTTGAATAATCAATTCTTGGTTTCACCACGTGTTACGTTATCGTTTAAACCAAATTGGAAAAAAGATTTTGTTTTTAAATTATCGGGTGGTTATTATTATCAGCCGCCATTTTACCGTGAGCTAAGAGGACTTGATGGAACTTTAAACAGAAACATTAAAGCACAACAATCTATACACTGTGTATTGAGCAGCGATTATAATTTCAGTGCCTGGAGAAGACCTTTCAAATTTGTTGTCGCAGCCTATTTCAAAAAATTAAACGATTTGATTCCTTATGAGGTTGATAACGTACGTGTGCGTTATTTTGCAAAGAACAGTGCAAATGGTTACGCGACAGGAATTGATTTCAGGGTGAATGGTGAATTTGTAAAAGGTGTAGAAAGCTGGACTTCATTGGGAATTTTAAGAACCTACGAATATTCTAAAGATAATATTCACTACGATTATTTTAATAAGGATGGTGAAAAGATTGTAAAAGGCTATACATTCGATCAGGTAAAAGCTGACAGTACAAAATTAGATCCCGGTTATATTCCGCGTCCGACTGATCAGTTGGTGACTTTTAATATGTTCTTCCAGGATTATTTACCAAAATATCCGGCATTAAAAATGAATTTAAATTTAATTTTCGGAAGCGGCTTGCCTTTTGGTCCGCCCAACCATTTACGTTATCAGCAAGTCTTCAGAATGCCGCCTTATAGGAGGGTTGATATTGGTTTTGCTTATAATGTTATTAAAGAAGGCAGGGAAATTAAACGTAAGAATTTCATGAACAATGTCAAATCCATGTGGCTGAACATTGAAGTGCTGAATCTATTGGGAGTTAACAACACGGTTTCCTATACCTGGATTAAAGATGTTACAGGCAGACAATACGCTGTTCCGAATTATTTAACGCAAAGGCAGCTGAATGTGAAATTGCAGATTCGCTTTTAACACTGCCTAGCTCGCCTGAGCTATTGCCATTTATTTCCAATCTTCGTATCTTTACAACATGAAGCACTACAGCACCCATGCTATTGATATGTTTACGCGTCACGTATTAAACGATACACCGGGCTCGAATTGGTTGATAGAAAATAATTACCGTGAGTTAATTGCTGTTATTGATGCGATACGTGATGATAAATTTGCATTCAAATATTTAATTGATGGCAAACATTTTGAATTGGCGGCTTTTGTGAATGCGATATGGGAAGATGCCAGTGCATTTAAATTTTTAATCGACCGCAAAGCATTTGATTGGGCCGCTGCAGCAAATATTATTAATGGTGATGATAAAGCAGAAGCTACATTAGAACGCGCCGGAAAAAAACATTACGTTATGATGGCCCACGCCATACAAAGCGTAGTAAGAGCCGATGGCGATAGAGCCGTTAGTCCGATGGGTGTAATAAAAAGTATGCTGAACTTTAAAAAGGCGTTTGAGAAAGATCCGGACGATATTACGCCGGTAAAGAAGAATCCTAAAAAATAAGAAGAATAATGAGAATTATTGATACGATTCCCCACCCTTCCATCACTATAAGTATTTTTCAGATGAACGAAAAATTTATTGTAAAATTTGAAGCAGGACCAATGGAACAAGCCTTTAAGTTTGAAAATTCAGAAGTAAAAGGCTTAGAGAATCTAAAAAAATTAATTACTCCTGATTTTATTGAAGCTGTAAGAAAACGTTTCAACGAAATGTTTTTGCAGATGAAGGATGTCAAATAAGATCACTCTTCTATTATAGAACACAGATGACGCAGATTTAATAAGATTAATTGTGATTATCCGCGTAAATCATAATCATCAGCGTTATCTGCGTTCCATTAAACACAAATGCCGAAGCTTCAATAGTGCCACAAGTCGTGTTCCATCTTAAAAATATCATACTTAATTCGGTCCGACTCCAATAAAGCATCTGTTCCTTTGCAATAGTCAAACACAAAACGGTCGTACACATTACTTTCTTTTACAATGTAACTTCCAAACTCACGCCGCTGAAACAAATCATCGAAAGTTGAGTAATCGCTGATATTCCTTGAATTAAAAACCCTGTACTTTGCCAGATATTTTTTTACTGCCGGAAAATATACCCAGAACAACTCCTTATAGGCTTCTTTATCTTCAACATATTCATAAAAAGCAATTCCCGTAATGCGGACTTCCACATCAGAGCGCTCCTTATTCAAAAACCAATCTTCCATGAAACGGATTTTGATGACTTTGGTAAAAATAGAAGTTGAATCGGCCGCTACAATTGGAATTTCCTCTTGTTCTCCGTCCGGCTTGTATCTTATTTCAGTAGTTTCTATTGCTTCAATTAATTTGGCTTTAACAACACTTAAAGTTAATGGACTGTAAAAACTTTCGTCGGCGAAAGCAATAATGTCTCCCTTTAAAATATGTTTACTGATTAACTGGAATAAAGAAATACGGCAAGGCTGATTATCTACCGGATAATATAGAGGATGATTTATTTTTTCACGCAAGTCCAGCTCACGCCAAACTCTCTTCTCCCAGGCAACATCTGCTTCCCGTGTATAAGCGCCAAACATTGGTCTTTTGTTTAGTATTAAAGTATTGTCAATTGCACCACAAGGGTTCGCTTCTTCAGAACTGCCATCTCCAAATTGTGCTTCGGTTTCATAAGCCAAAATCAAAAAAATAAAAATACCTGCTATGCGCTTCATAACAGGTATAATATGAAAAAGGGGGAAAGGTTACAGGAAATTATTCAATAATTATTTTTCCTTTTTGTTTTGAATAGTCATTTGTGAGTATATAATAATAGATTCCCTCACTTAGATTATCGGTTATAACATCTTCAATAATGCCCGATATTTTTTTTCTTATTATCTCCTGACCCAGTGAATTGAAGAGTGCAAATGTTCCATCGGAAATTTTTTCCTGCTTAATTTTAATTATTCCTGAAGAAGGGTTTGGATAAATAACAGCCTTTAAAGTTGGCTCATTCAAATTATCGATAC
>JAHEYE010000288.1 GCA_023251695.1 Sphingobacteriaceae bacterium
GTTTATTAATTAGACTAAAATATTTTTGGCGTTCGATAATACCTGCGCCGCTGAGTAGTGAAGATTTAGATTGGATGTTTTGTATCCAGGTTAAATTTTCTTCACAAAAATCGGGCTGGGAAGTATTCATGAAATTGATGGAGTTGAAAGGTTGCAAAACAACGCGCTGATGATCCATTTCGGCGAGGATGCTGGTGGTGTTAATATTAACGGGCATTTTATAAAACTGGAAAGGCACATTAATTTTTTTATCGAAGTCGAAGGCTTTGTTATTTTCTTCGGCCATTTGTTTAATGCGCTGCACCATGTTATTCACTTCTTCTAAAACCAGAAGCACTTCTGTTTTATTGGAAAAATCGCCGGTTTCAATGCAAAATTGTATTTGCGTTAAAACGGTTTGTATAGTTTGGGGCGTCCATATTTCCACACTTGGTACCAGGCAATATTGCTCGTAGGCTTTCGCCGCGTGTTCGATTACCTGAGGATTTATTTGCGCCTCGTTTAAAATCCGTTTAATGTAATAGGCATCGTTCAATAAATATTTTCCCCAATAAAATAATTTAAAATTCAAGAGCCGGGGATAATTGTAATAATGATACACCGGGACTTCAGGCGCGATATGATACAGTTGTTTGTGTTCGTGCGTATTTAACTTGTAGAGGAGATTGGAAATGGTTTGAAAGAAATGTTTATTGTCCTCGATGTTTTTGCTTTTGAAAGGCGTGTAACCAAATACAACGTTTGAATGTTGATCGGATTGCGCGGGCAATAAATTAACGCTGTATGCTTTTGATAAAGTGCAAACCTCATCATAAGTAAAAGGCGTTTTACCATTTATTCTCCTACTCGCGGCATCTTTATTTATACCTAACTCTTTTATTAAAGCCTTATTTAAAGTTTGTCCTTCAGGCAATACCGATTCCAGGTTTTCTATTAAAAGGCTTAGATTTTTCATATTAGTAATTAGAGAATAAAGATAAAAAATTAATCTATAGTATCAAAATATGCTATAAATGCAAATTTAGTATCGAAATTGTATATAAATATAGCTTAAGCTAATACTTATCGAATTTGTATATCAAATTATGATATAAAAGGAGGGTTCATTCAATAGGTTTGTATCAACATTTAAAACAAGCCATATGAAAACAATAATTTATTTAACCGCACTTTACCTCACGCTTCAGTTCAACTTAAGCGCACAGGTTAACCGCTATCAGTTAGATGATTTTCAAACTGAAAATTCAATCACAAAAAACGATTGCGACAAACAAAGACCGGTGTATTACAATTTCAGCAAGCGCCGTTTGTACGCCAGCAATAAAATGCCAATCAGAGGGGGCGATTTTTTAAATCTTTGCCGCGGTATCAATGATCACAATGTTCAAATCCAAATCCGCCGTTACAACGAATTAACCCGCCGTAAAAAAGGATTAGTTACAGCAACTATCATTTGCGGAGTCGGAGGTTATCTCACTCTTATTGCTTCAACCATGATGGGGATATCAAGTTATTCGAGCGACAGACATTACATAGGAATGGCCATTGGCGGAGCAGCTCTTTTAGCAACGCCTTTCTTAGCCATCTCAACTGCTATCCCTCATCAAAAGAGAAAAGAAATTTTGTTTCACGATCTACCCGAAGCTTACAATTTTTATGTTACCTCACCAACCAATCCATAAAATATAAACCATTTAAAAAATAAAACCATGAAAAAGTTAATCATCATCATCGCCAGCATCGCTTTCATTAAAGCTGCAAAATCACAAGACCTACTGGTTACAAAAGACAGTTCACGTCTGCAAACCAATATCGTCGAAATCCAATCAGAGAACATAAAATATAAAATGGCAAAAAATCCCGGTGGTCCGACTTACGTGATTGCAAAATCAAATGTTGTGTACATCACTTACCAAAACGGAACCACTGATAGATTTGCTAACGGAAACCCACCAAGTGATCTCAATAAATATAATCTCGATGGTTCGGAGTCAACTTGCAACAATCAATACTATCGCATACCCTACCACAAAAAAGATTTTTCCCATCTCTACAAACGCAGAAACTATATTGGTTTCAATCACCTCGCTTTACTCAACTCGAATATCAGTTTAACTTACATGCGCGATCTTGTAAAAGAAAAAGCCATCTTAAATGTACCGGTTGCTATCGGCATCGGTAAACCGGATATGACGAATTCTGTTTACAACGGTTCTTATCTTAATTCCGGAAGTACAACTACATACAATAGCATGAAGTTTCAGGTGGGTGCAGGCTTATTGTTCTCACCTTCGTTCGGACAAAAAGTAAATTTCCTTATAGGTCCGTCTTTCAGTTTTTCGCAATATGATATGTCGACCAGAACAAATTATGTAATCACGCCTGGAACATTTTCAACACAGGCCGTGTTCGGGGAATTTAAGAATGATTTTATTTTGAACCGTCAGTTTTACGGAGGCACAATTGGTTTTATGTTCCGCATGTCAGAAAAACTCAATATGACCGTAACTTCAAACGTAGGTTGTAAAAAAGATTCTTATAACGAAAAAGATCCATATGGAAATGATATTGTAAATGCAAATTCTAACTGGTACCGTCCTACTAACGCCAATGTTTTACCGTATGCAAATTTAAGCTGGACCATTGGTTATCGTTTTTAAAAAACTAAAAGAATTAACATGGAAAATAAAAAATCATATCACGATTACGTAATCAAAGACGGGAAATTTATTGGCGCATTCGAAGAAATGTATAAAGCGTATGATGATCCCTGGATGCAATCCCAACAACCCAACCGCTACAGCCGGAAGATGGCCATCATGAACATTAAACGCTATGGCATTAAAAACATTGTTGAATACGGTTGCGGTTTGGGTTATTATGCCGATTGGATTTATAAGGAAACCGGAATCGTTTGCAAATCCATCGACATATCAGAAACCGCCATTGCAAAAGCCAAGGAAAAATTTCCTTACTTAAATTTTGGGGTAGGGGATATAAAAAATTTATCGGCACTAGGGAACAAAGAAAATGTTGATTGCATTTTACTTGCCGATATCACCTGGATGATCTTGCAGGATTTGGATTTCGTGAACGCGGAATTGTTGAAACATTTCAGAGGAAAATACCTGATCAATAATTTTGTGACTTATAAAGGAACTCAAAAATACGGAAGGGAATTTTTTACAACAACGGAGGAATACATACAATACATGCCTTTTAAACTAATAGGTTTCGGCGAAGCTACAACCATTGACGATCACAACATCGATTCACATTGCATTTTTAAAATTGAAGAGAAATGAAAAAGATGATATTTAGTTTAATACTCGTTTCCTTTGCATTAATGAGTTGCACAAAACGTGTGACCTGTGAGGGCATTCTGTTATCGCCCCATGGTGTACCAATGTCAAACACAAAAATATATTTTAATACTTATGGATCGCCGTCAAGTTATCCAACCGGGAGCATAAGTTTCATGACAGATGCAAAAGGCGCATTTTATTTTTATGAAAACGTGAATAAAAAGTATCCGATGGAATTAGAGGTCATGCATAGTGACAGTGGCTATGTAAGAAAAAGTCTTGGAAAACCCGCCGACAGAACTTATATTAGAGAAAACATTACTTTACATTAGTGAGTGAAAAGAAAGTAACGCCATAGTATGACAGGCTCCTTATTAAAAAATAACTGGCAAGCAAGCTGGCCTGATAAAAAATTCAGGATCCAATTTGTCTTAACATTTCTTTTTCTGGCTTTACTATTATTTTCCCTCAGCTATTTTTTCGCTTTCATTGAAGCACGCGAAGGATATCGGGTCAACGATGTCATATTAAATTTGAGTCCGCCCTTCGATGTATCGCTTTATACTTTTTTTATTATTTACTCGGCCGCAATTCTGACAATTATAAATGTCGCGCCAATGCCTTTATTGTTTTTAAGAGCAGTGCAGACTTATGCTTTAATTTTAGTGTTTAGGTTGGTCACACTTTATTTTACGCCACTCGCAGCGCCTGAAAATATTATTCCGCTCAACGATCCATTTATTGAACATTTTTTTTACGGGCAAGTGCGGATCACAAAGGATTTATTTTTCTCCGGACATGTAGCTACGGTTTGCTTATTGTATGTTGTAAACC
>JAHEYE010000064.1 GCA_023251695.1 Sphingobacteriaceae bacterium
ACAATGTTCAGCTCTGCAATTCAGGACCTATCGAACCTTAAGGCTAATAAGAAAAAATAACTGCCCCTTTGAGCAGCCCGCACTAAAAAAAATAATCAAACAAAGCCTCTGTTAGAAATGACAGGGGCTTTTTTATTTGTGACGTTTATAGGGATTTGCAATCCGTGTTTTTATTTGTACATTTAATTAAATGATAAAGCACATAATCATATTTTTTATTTTCTGCGCAAATTTTTGTTTATCTCAAAATGATGTTCCTCAGGAATATTTGATATTAGTAAAAAAAGCTGATTCGCTCTACAACGCAAAAGATTATAAGAATTCGGCAAAATTTTATTCGGAAGCTTTTAAATCCATGGGATGGAAAGGTTTTCCAAACGATCGTTATAATGCTGCCTGTTCAGCAGCTATGGCACATATCCCCGATACTGCATTTTTTTATTTAGAGAGAGCCGTAAAAGGTGGTTACATGAATTACAAACATATATCGGTTGATTCTGACCTTGCTATTCTGCACGAAGACAAACGTTGGAAAATAATTCTTGAAGGCGTGAAAGCAAATAAAGATAAAGCTGAAGTTAATTTAAATAAACCTCTCGCGCATAAACTGGATAGTATTTTAAAAGAAGACCAGGAAGGACGTATGAAAATAGATGGCATACAGCAAAAATACGGATGGGATTCGAAAGAAATGAAGGCGTTGTGGAAAGAAATTAACTTTAAAGATTCCTTGAATTTAATTGAGATAACAAACATATTGGATGAACACGGATGGCTGGGTGCGGATGTTGTGGGACAAGAAGGAAGCTCCGCTTTGTTTTTAGTGATTCAGCATTCAGGCTTAAAGGTTCAGGAAAAATATTTACCTATGATGCGTGAAGCTGTTAAAAATGGCAAAGCACATGGCAGTAGTTTAGCATTACTCGAAGACCGAGTAGCGTTAAGGCAAGGAAAGAAGCAAATTTATGGTAGTCAAATCTCGATGAATCTGGTTACAAAAGCCTATTATGTTGATTTGTTAGAAGACCCTGATAATGTAGACAAACGTCGTGCTGAAGTTGGATTGCAGCCATTGGCTGAATACGTGAAACATTGGAATATTAAGTGGGATGTTGAAGAACACAAAAAATTCTGGGCTGATAAAGAAGTTAAAGAAAAATAGGGATGTTAAAAAGTTTAACTTAGTTAGCATATTTTCAATCCATGTTTTATCAACCTCCTCCTCACTTTTAACTTCTCACAACCCCGTTAGCGTGATCCGGATTATTATCAAGATATAATCCGTTGGGCTTAGTTAAAAAATATTAAAATTGCCAGTAGACACGAAAGCGGGAACTATTTATTCTATCTTTATTTAAACCAACATTACTTTCTATAATGAAAACAAAATTATTAATTGGTCTGGCTGCAGTTTTATTAGCATCAGCATTTGTTGTTTACAAAACCATTAACTGGAAAGTAAAAGACAATTATTCGGTTATGGTATATAAAGGTGGAACTAAGTTTATTACATTCACCGGATTAAAAGCGGTTATCTTGTTTGACGAAGAGAACCCGGAAAAATCAAAAATATCAGCATCAGTTGACGCGACTTCAGTAAATCCCGGTGAAAAGAATGATGCTTTAAGGGAAGGTGCCAAAACCCCGGAAACTTTAGACATTGCAAAATATCCGATTATTTCTTTCGAATCTACCGCTATTACCAAAAAAGATAATGGCTACGAAGCTACCGGAAACCTTACCCTAAAGGGTATTACTAAAGAAATTAAGCTACCGTTTACATTCGAAAAAGAAGTTTTTATAGGTGGCTTTACAATTGAACCAAAAGATTTTAATATTACAAACACCAATTTTCAGCATCAGCTTAATATCGTTTTGATCGTACCGGTTACTAAGTAAGGTAACCCATTAGCGCGGTCCCGACAGTCACAAAGTGATTCCTTCAGAACTATCGGGATGCAATCCGTGTTTTTATTTGTACATTTAAGTATAAACTAAAAACTATGAAAACTACAAACACAAAACTATTGGTAGGCGCTATTTTATTACTTGCTATCACAATTTCAATTTCTGCTTTCAAATCGGGTGATGTCCCAAAGAAATATACAACAATGGTAGTGACTAAGCTGGGGATAAAAGCAAACCTTGCAATAACGATCGTTAACGAAACTTCAAAAACTGAAGCCAGAGAATTAGCGGGCAATTACAGTTATGAAGGCATCATAAGTAACGCTCAGGCAATTAATGAGACTATTAATAAGTTAGCCTCAGAAGGATACCGCTTAGTTCAAATAGTTCCCGACCAGGCGACAGTTACTTATTATTTATTCGAAAAAAATTAAAACTTCGTGTTTTTCCGGATTTGGCCAGTAGGGCCCACTCTGGGGTAATCCGTATTTTTATTTGTATATTTAATACATACAAAACAAATTCATTCTGACAAAAGCGCTGACATATTTTTTTACACTCGGCTTTTGTATTTCTTTCCTGCCTCTGCCGGCGCAAAATAATTCTTTGCCTCTTCCCTATGAACTTACAACGACTTCCATCATCAAGTATTTAAAAAAACAAAAGGAAGATACGAATAAGGTAAAGGCTTTGATTGATCTTTGTAGTGTTATGAGTAACATAAATTCTGATACAGTCATTCTCATAAGCAACAAGGCAATTGAACTGGCGGCAAAGTTAAAATGGAAAAAAGGAATTATTAAAAGTTACCTCTGGCTTGGACATAGTTATTTCCTGAAAGGTGATTTTACAAAAGCGCTTTCATTAGGATTCAATTCACTTAAAATTGCCGAAGAGATTGGCGATAAATTGCTGATCATTAAATCAAATGCCAACATCGGGAATATTTATAAGGATATTGACGAAGATGAAAATGCCTTAAAATACTACTTAAAGGCTTTGCGAATTTCCGAAGAAATAAAAGATAAAAACCGTATCGGTCAGCAACTGGGAAATATCGGAAATGTTTACCGAAATCGTAAGGATTACTCAAAGGCCCTCACTTATTATTTTAAAGCGCTTACCATTTCTGAAGAGCTTGGACTAAAAAACAACGCCTCAATATGGCTCAACAATATCGGAAATGTGTATTCCGACCGTGGTGATTCAGCATTAGAAGCAGGTGACGAAAAATACGCTAATAATATCCTTTTCCCAAAAGCAATCAGCTATTACCAAAAGGTACTTTTGATGGCAAGTGAAATGAACGATAAGGTAGGGAGCACCCGGACCCTTGCAAACATGGGCTCATTATACATAGAAATTCGCAAATACAACGAGGCCGAAAAGTGCCTGCTCAAGGCTTTCGTTTTATCCGACAGCATCGCTGCTATGGATTATAAAAAAAGAATTGAAGAAAGTTTAAGCCATTTATACTATGAACAGGGTCGTTATAAAGAGGCCATTTATCATTATCAGAATTTCATTAATATAAGAGACAGCATCATTAACGGTGAAAACATAAAAAAACAAACCCAAACTGAAATGCAATTCGAGTTCGACAAGCAGCAAATTGCCGATAGCATTAGAAGTGCGGATAAATTAATTCAGGAGAATTTAAAACATGAACAGGAAATAAAACAGCAGAAAATATTCACTTACGGCGGGATCATCGGGTTTTTGCTTATGATCATAGTAGCCGCTGTATCATTCCGTGCCTATAAAGCCAAACAAAAAGCCAATGAAATTATTTTAGAACAAAAAGAACTTGTTGAAGAAAAACAAAAGGAAATTATGGACAGTATTAAATATGCTAAGCGCATTCAGGAATCACTACTACCCACTAAAAAATATATTGAACGCATATTAAACAAAAAGGGAAATGCCGGATAGGATACTCTTCCTTTTTAAAAAGATAAATTCCTAAAATTTACCCTCATTTACTGATGACCCAAGAAGCCCTACCTCTTACCGTTATTGCCGTAAAAGATGGGTTTTCCTGAATAAAAAACACTCTCCAACAGACAATCAATCAGTCTGTTAGCTAATTAGGTTTCTAGCATAAATTGACGTATATTTGTGTACTTCATTTGAAGATTGTATCACAATCAGTTTGTAAAAAACCTCCATTATACATCCGATCAATTTTACCATTTTCTTATCAAGTAACAGTCACGTAATAATACAGACTGAAATTAATTTACAATGAAAAAAAATGTTACTCACAGATTTAAGCATTATGAGGCCGTTTATGGCGGTATTACATAAAATGGGTTATGCTGCACCCAAGTTAACGCAGCAAAAAAAATCAATCAATAATAACCCGGTAGTAAACCGGACAAAAACAAAAAAAATGAAAAAAGGAACAGTTAAATTCTTCAACGAAGCAAAAGGCTTTGGATTTATTAAATCAGAAGACGGACAAGAATTATTTGTACATGTTACAGGATTAAAAGAAGAGATCCGTGAAAATGACAACGTAACATTTGAAGTTGAACAAGGTAAAAAAGGCCTTAACGCAGTAAACGTAAGTTTAGCGTAAGCCAATATCAAATAATACTTTATTTAAACGCGGGTCATTGACCCGCGTTTTTTTATTCTACAAACTATCGCCACGGCTGTATTTGTAATCCTCATTTTTATTTGTATTTTTATTAAGGAAATAACTGGAAATGCTTACGGAAAAAATAGCTGAACTTGAACTCTTGGTAAAAAATGCGACCGATGAAAAACAAAAGGTTGATCATTTAAATCAATTAGCCTTTGAGATTCGGAATACCGATACTTTCCGTTCAATTGAATTATGTAAGGAAGCACAGATCCTTTCGAAAAAAATAAATTACCCAAGCGGAAATGCAACTGCACTTACCAATGAGGCCTTTTGCCATGTACAAATTACGGATTACGAACTCGCCCTTAAAAAATTATTCGAAGCGCTTCCCATTTTTGAAGAACAAAAAAATGAAAAAGGAATAGCACAAGCTTATTTTAACCTCACCTTGGTGTATTATCGTTTAGGTGATTTTAATTCCGGCCTGGATGCCATTACAAAAGCCACCCTGTATTATGAAAAAATAAATGATACTTTCGAGATGGCACGATGCTATTTTCAAATGGGTTTTTTGTACCGGTCGCTTAGAGATTTTGAAAGCGCCAACGAGTATTTTAACCAAGGCCTAGATCTGAACCGAACAATAAAGAATAAAGCCGGTGAAGCCGCTATATTAATGGGATTAGGTCAGGTTGCTATAAGCACAGGAGAATTTGAAAGGTCAAGAGCTTATTTTATAAAGAGTATGTCTATTCGTGAAAAGATAGAGGATTGGAGGGGCTATGCTGCGGCCATGAACGGACTATTAACGCTTTGTCAGGAAGAAGGTAAAACTGAAGAGGCCGAAGTTATTTCTCGAAAAGGAATAAAACTAGCAGGAGAACTTGGCGACAAAATGGGCATTGCACGTTTTAAACTTGACCTTGGTAAGGTGTATTTAAAACAAAATAAGATCGGGGAAGCTGAAAAAGAAATTCTGGAATCACTGGAGATAGCCAAAGAAATTAATTTACGAATGACCATTCACCATTCACATTTAGCTTTATCGGAAATTTATGAAATGAGGGGTGATTATAAAAACGCATTGAAACAGCATCAATTATTTCATACGGCAGAAGAAGAGTATCAGGACACCCAGGCTGCAATGAAAGCTAAGAGTTTACAACTTACTTCCAAAATGGAAAACGCCCAAAAAGAAGCGGAAATTAACCGACTCAAGAACATTGAACTGAAAAATGCTTTCCAGATAATTGAAGACAAAAATAAAGATATTATGGACAGTATGCGTTATGCCAAACGCATTCAGAATTCGCTGATGCCAACGGAAAAGTATATGGAAAGGATACTTAATAAAAAAACCTGATTTGTTCAGATTTTATCCATACTTTTATTTCAAATCCTTATAGGATGCCGCGTTTCTCTTTGATAGTACTTGTTTTTATTCTGCGGTATCAAATAACTACTGCCCAAACTGGTTATAAAGAAACGGATACGGTTAAATATACCCGGAATGTTGTTATCACTAATTCCATCAATTTTAAAACAGTAGCCTATTATCAGGCTAATTCCATCCGGAAAATTATCCGCGAATTTATAGGAAACGGTTTCAGCTCATCCACCATCTACTACATCCAAAACGACCTGCTGTTGGAATCAGTTTACGTTTCACTTCGACAGGGAAATGAATATTTTGAAGAACATACTTACTTCCTCAGCAACAAAATGACCAAATGGGAGAATTCGACTGATAAAATAGTTGATTCTACCCTAGTTGTATATTCGGATAAAGAAAAACTAGTCCTGAAGTTTTTTGAAGATGATTTGAAAGAAGCAAAAAGCAAAAAAAGGACCAAGTAAACAAAACAAATACCGGCAGGAAGAACTGATTTTACAAAGGTCCGGATGAAATCTCCCTTTTTATTTGTAAATTTATTCTGATGATCAGGAAACTCATTTTATTACCCCTCTTTTTCAACCTCATCTGCTTCTCACAAAGCAAGCCCGGAAAAATAATTGTGGATTCACAAACAAAACTTCCGCTTGATTATGTTTTTGTAGCTTCCAACGATAATAAAATAAATTTAATCAGCAATGCCGAAGGACGATTAATCATTCTTACTAACCCAAAAATAAACTATTTCAGCTTTTATAAAATTGGCTATAATACATTACAGATGCCGATGGAAGAAATAGCAAGCAAAGACACTATTTTTATGGTGGTAAAACCCTACAAATTAAATGAGGTGACCATCAGTGCCGAACGGCTGGAAACAATTATTAAGGACAAAAAGCATTATGTTGATGATTACATTGCTTTACCAAATAATGATTTTCTGGTTCTTATGTCAGGTATCGGAGAGCATGTAAAGTTTTTCGAAGTGGCTTATTACAAAAAGGACCGTGGTATTACCTCTTCGAAAAGAATTTACAGTGAGTCGGGCTATTTTTTATTCACCGATTGTTTTAAGAGCATTCACGTTGTTACAGAAAATTATTCGAGGCAAGTATTTTTCAGCTCCGACAGTACATTTGATTTCCTGCCCAAATACACAAAAGCAAAATTCGACAGTACACTAAGCTTATGCGCTCTTAAAATTGATACAGCTTTAATTTTCAAATCTTCCCGTCCACCCAGAAAGGTTGAAGGAAAGTATTTCGATATCAAGGCCAATTCACCCTTTCTCACTTATTTTAAAATTTCCAAAAATCATAAAAGTGTTTTTTATTTTGTGGCTTATAACAAAGAATTAAAACAAATGTACCGTTATGAGGTTGGTGATTCGAAAGCCATTATGCAAAGCATAGATGCAGAAGGCGGCAGACGGCCGAGCGACCAATCGTATGAAGCCGCCAATGATTTGTTTTTTCAAAAAATTGCAAAACCCATTTATGCACCTTTATTTCTAAAGAACGACACTGTGGTTGCTTTTAACTTTCAGGAGGAGTTGATAGTGTTCATAAGCAAAAGCAATGTAGTATTGAAAGAAATAAAAATGAACGCAACTGACATCACACAATACAGGGATTTTGAAATCCTTTATGATGAACCGCAGCAAAACTTTTATTTCAAAACAAAAGGGTACGATAAAGCTTATCTGGGCCTGTTCAACATTTACACCGGATCTATAACAAAAACAATTCATCTCGAAAAGACATTTGCCAAAAATATTCAGATAATAAACAACCGCATCTACTATCTGGTAAAAGAAAAGGAATGGGACGATACCTGTTATCTGTTCGAACAAAAAATGTAGTACTCCGGTAATTTTTTAGCTTCATTTTAAAGCACTTAGCCTTTATTGCTAAAATAAATTTGTGCAACCGAATAGTTGCGCATATATTTGGAATAAATTTTTGCATATTAATACAGATTACCAATGAGAAGAGACCCGTTTCAGGCCATTGCCGATCCTACCCGCCGGGCTATTTTACTGCTAATCGCATCACAGGCCATGACGCCCAACGCGATTGCAGAGAATTTTAAAAGCAGCCGTCAAGCCGTGAGCAAACATATTCAAATTCTTGCCGAATGCGAACTGGTAAAACAAAAACAGGATGGCCGGGAAATTTACTATCACCTTAATTCTACCAAAATGAAAGAAATAGATAAATGGCTGGAAAATTTCAGAAAAATGTGGGAAAATAAATTCGACAGTTTAGATAAACTACTCCTTAAACTTCAAACAAAACAAAAAAAATAATTTTATGAGCAAAGAAACCGTTTACAAAAAAGACCTCGCCAAAAAACAACTAATTATTACCCGCGAATTTGCAGCACCACTTGAATTAGTATGGCGCGCCTGGACCGACCCTGAGTTACTCGCCGAGTGGTGGGCACCAAAACCATGGAAAGCGGTTACCATTAGCCAAGATTTTAAAGTTGGTGGTTGCTGGCTATATTATATGGAAGGTCCTAGCGGTGAAAAACATTACTGCCGCGCCGATTATACAAGTATCACGCCTTTAAAAAATTATCAAGGACTGGATGCTTTTTGCGACGATAAAGGAAACGTAAACAAAGAATTCCCGAATACAAAATGGAATGTTTCATTTACAGAAACCGCCACCGGAACTTTAGTACTCGTTGAAAACACATTCAATGAATTGGCCGACCTGCAAAAAACTATTGAGATGGGCTTTGAACAGGGATTCGCAATGGCTCACGATAACCTTGATGCATATCTATTAGCACAATTTAAATTACGCAGCGCATTAAGTGTAAAAGGAAGAACAAGCACTTACTTAAATTTCCCCGGCAACACCGAAGAAGCATTTCTATTTTACAAATCTATTTTCGGCGGTGAATTCAGCGGTAAAGGCATGCAACGTTTCGGTGATATTCCGGCAGACGCCGGTCACCCACCTATTCCTGATAACATAAAGAAAATGATTTTGCACGTTGAACTTCCAATACTAGGCGGACACGTTATTATGGCGACTGATGCACCAAAAGAAATGGGATTTGATTTAGTACAAGGTGGAAATATGCATATCAATTTAGAACCTGCAACAAGAGCTGAAACAAAAAAATTATTTGATGCCCTGTCAAAAGATGGAACAATTAGTATGCCTTTAGAAGATATGTTCTTCGGCGCATATTTTGGAGAATGTAAAGATAAATTCGGAATTAATTGGATGTTTACTTGTGTGGAGAAATAGATTCACTTTTCAATTATTAATTCTTCATTTAAACCCCCTCCGTTATACTGCTAAAGCAGAATTTAACGTCTCCCCCTTAAAAAAGGGGGAGAAATGCATTCGTTTTCAAATGGAAATTGCTATTAAAAGATTCTATTTGGAAACTATAGGATTATCTTAGTACGCTTAATAAAAAAATAGTGTGAGCTATTTTCTCCCCTTACTAAGGGGAGACAGCTTCAATTCCGCTTTAGCGGAATAAGCAGAGGGGTAAACTTTGGCAGTTGAACAGAAGCTGTTCTCTCCAATTTATACTACCTTTACACTTATGGAAGATGAAACACCAAAACGTCCACGCAGAGTTCGCTACAAAGGCACGCATCCGAAATCTTTTAAAGAAAAATACAAAGAACAACAACCTGAACTTTACTCAGAAGACGTAGAAAAAATTAAAAAACAAGGCCGTACCCCTGCCGGTATGCATCTCTCCATTTGCGTTAACGAAATATTGGATATTTTAAAAGTCAAGCCCGGACAAATTGGTTTCGATGCTACATTAGGCTATGGCGGACATGCACTCGAAATTTTAAAACGCTTAAAGAAGAAAGGTAAATTATTTGCTACTGATGTCGACCCTTTTGAATTACCGCGGACTAAAGAACGGTTGGAAAAATTAGGTTACGGGGAAGATATTTTACAAATACGTAAAATGAATTTTGCCGGTATTGATATGATTGTAGCTGAAGCTGGAGAATTAAATTTTGTATTGGCCGATTTAGGTGTTTCCTCCATGCAAATTGATAATCCTGAAAGAGGGTTTACTTTTAAGGTGGACGGTCCGCTTGATTTAAGGTTAAATCCAAAAAGCGGAAAGCCGGCTTCAGAAATTCTAAAAAAATTAACGCAGGAAGAATTAGAGGAAATATTAGTTGAAAATTCTGACGAACCATATTCAAAACAAATTTCAGTTGCCATTCACCAAAAAATAAAACAAGGGATGCGCATAGAAACAACAACGGTTCTGAAAACTATTATTAAAGAAGCTTTAGATAATATTCCTAAAAATTTAAATCAGGATGACGTTAAAAAATGTTTGCAACGTTGTTTTCAGGCTTTACGGATTGAAGTGAATAATGAATTTGGCGTACTGGAACAATTTTTAGAGAAGCTACCCTATGCGCTTAAAAGCGGAGGACGGGTAGCTATTCTTTCTTTTCACTCCGGAGAAGACCGCCGGGTAAAAAAATCATTTCAGTATTTATTCCGTGAAGGTATTTACAGTGAAGTGGCCCCAGACCCTATCCGTGCCTCACCGGCCGAATGTTTTAGTAATCCAAGAGCCAAATCGGCTAAATTACGCTGGGCCATTAAAGCCTGATATTAAAAATAAGGCCATTTATTCCCTGATAGATTAAATTTCTTATCTTTATTTTCCTTATAATTATTCAAAATGAAAGCAAGACAAATTATCGCATTTCTATTGCTCGTGATCGCAGTTCAAACTACTAACGCTATTACTATTTGCCATAGGGACACATCGAGAGAGCGTCCGAAAAAAATAAACAAATCTCTCACAACTCAGGTTCCGGAAAATGTTGTGGATAAAGATTGTGGCAAGATTGAGCTGGTAGTTGCTGCAATAGATGAAGCCATTCAGATCGGCGCACCTACTTACAATGACGGAAATCACGCAGCGTGTTTTAAAATTTATGAAGGCACTGCCTATAAAATTCTTTATAAGTACGGAGCCAAATGCAAACAAACTGCTGAAATACTCGAAACAGCGCTTGATAAAATAACAGGTAATTATTCCGTTACAGAAAAAGCATGGATTATGCGAATGGCATTTGATAAGATTCTTGGAGTTCCTACGCAAACAAAATAATTAACACATTGAAAAGCCAGGCAGAAATACTTTCCGGATTAAGGAATCAGCTCGATACTATTCCCGATAAAAAGGAAAAGGTCACTCATATTCTCTATTTTGTATTGAATTATGGTGATTCCTTCGGAAATGAAATTATAGAGTTGCTCGAAGAAGGCGCACAACTCTCAAAAGAAATTAATTTTACCGCGGGCGAAATTATCTGCGATTTGAATCTCCTCTTCTTTGGAGGTATGACGCAGGGGCAAGCCTATAAAAGACGGATCCCTGGAATAGAAGAGATAAACGCACAGGTAGAAAAACTAAAAGGTATTGATGAATGGTATCCTTTAGGATTAAACTTATTGGCCTTCTTCCATTGGTTCAGGGGAGAGTATGAAAAAGCATTTACTATTATTTTTGAAGCCACAAAAATACAGGGTACAGGTAGCATGCACAGCCTTGCCTGGAATTATTTCGGACTTGCTGTTTTTTATTTTGATACCAAGGATTATGAAAATGCCAAAATATCGTATCAGAACTCTTTCGAACTTTTTGATAAAGACAATGTACCTTATGGACGGGCACGTACTGCCAATGGTCTTGCATCTGTGGCCATTATGCAGGGTAAACCCGATGAAGCACTTCCCTTGCTTGAATTTGCAATAAATATTTACCGTGATACAAGTCATTATAGCGGTTTGAGCCGCGCCATCAACGACCTTGGCTTATTGGAAAAAACAAAAAATAATTACAACCGGGCCATAGAATTATTTAAGGAAAGTATTGTGCTCAGAACAGAAATCCGGCATTTTCAAGGGCTCATTACTTCTTATTCTGAACTCGGAGAGACTTATCTGCTTGCCAAAGATAACAAATCCGCTCTCGAACAATTTAACGCCGGCATGGAACTGGCCCTAAAAGTAAAGACACAGCAAAAACAAATGCGGCTTCATAAATTATTTTATGAAACCTACAAGGAGTTAAAAGATACAGAATCGGCACTGGAAAATTTTGAAAAATATTACGAAATAAAATCAAAATTACTAAGCGATGAAGCTACAAACAACATCAAAAAAATACAGACTAAATTCGAAAAGGAAAAATCGGAACAGGAAGCAGAAATCGAACGCCTGAAAAACGTTGAATTGAAAAAAGCTAATTTTATTATTGAACAAAAAAATAAAGATATACTCGACAGCATTAAATACGCTATGCGCATCCAGCAATCGTTGATGCCAAATGAAATATACATTGAACGAACTTTGAAAAGGCTAAAAGAAAAATAAGATTATTTATTAATCACCACTTTCAGAAACTTTACACCCAAGTCAGCCATGGTGAATTTTAAGAAGTAAGTACCGTTATTATAAGCTTCAGTATCAATTGTATTTTCACCTGCATCCAAAATAAACTCACCGGCTTTTTCACCAAGTATATTATAAATCTCAAGCAGTGATGCTTTATCGTTTTTTATAGTGATTTTATCCTTAGCAGGATTCGGGTAAACATTCACTTCTTCTTTACCCTTGCAATTTTCAGCAATAACTAATTCCGAATATTTAAATTCCCCGCTGAAATCGGTTTGTTTTAAACGGTAATACGGATTTCCTTTTACCGGATTAACATCAGGGAAATTATAGTCAATTTTTTTAGTTGAATTACCCATTCCCGCAATTTTTCCCAATACTTCCCAAACTTCTGCATAATAACTTCTCTCAATAGTAAAGTAACTATTGTTGTGCTCGGTTAAAGTCTGCCAACTAATATCAACCTTTTCATTATTACACTTCGCTTTTAAAGAAAATAACTCTATCGGTAAAACAGTTGTAACAGCTGTTGGACAAGCAGCCACCCAACCCGATTGTGCCCCGGTATTTAAACAATTCACCACAGTATACGAACCGGTGGAATTAACCGTCCAGCTAACGCCACCATAACTGCCGGCAACACTCATAGGACCAATCACTAAACCGGAAACCCCCATACACACAACGCCACTAATTGACAATGCCCCACCTGATCCGCCAGCCGCAGATATTGTCGCAAAATCATTTGTATTTACTGAATTGGCTCTTAATGTTGCAGCTGAGACCGGTGAAGAAAAGGCGTACGACATTGTTCCTGTACCCGCGGCACTTGTCCATGGATTATTTATGCCTGGACCATCACAATAGCCTACATGCGGACACCCGGCTGCTGAAGCAACAGAAGTTCCTGTAGTTGTACTTCCGGAAATTGTACAAGTAACACCGGCAATGGGCGGACAAACACAAGAAACAGCAATAACCGGTGGTATTGGTATTAGTTTTGAGTCAGGAATTCCTGAAATTAATGTTGTTTGACTTTGTATATAACTTTCTTCAGCATTAATTTCATAAATACTAAAATAATATTTTGTTCCTTTTCTTAATCCGCTTATCTCAACAGTGTTTCCATTCCCTTCATAAACAAGAAATCCGCCGTCAAGATTTGTCCCTTTTCTGAACTCCCCATTAGAATCGTAATTTACGTTTGCCATAGGAATCATAAGGGAAGGGTTATTTTCTTTCGCAACAATCAAAAAATGCCTAACACCATCTGTTGACCAGTGAATGTTTTCAGTACTTTGTTTTGCAACAAGTGAAAAGATGGTCGGTTGTAAGGTAGGTTGTGTTATGGAGGAAGGACAAGTTACTCCGAACAATCCGGAAACCAGAAGACATAAACCTATAAAAAGTGACTTTTTCAAATCATATATTTATTTAGTGCTCTATGAAGATAAAGAAAAAACTAGATGAAATTATCTAAATGCATTTAAATTCTTATCCCAATTACCAACATATCGTCGATTTGCGGGTTCTCACCTCTCCAATTTTCAATTTCTTTTCCTAATGAAACTGATTGCGATTCCATATTCTGATTTTGTATTTTGAGAAGTAAGGCTTCGAAATTGCTATCGAGGTATTTATCATCATTATCTCCGCCGAACTGATCACAGTAACCATCAGTATATAAATAAAACGTATCCCCTTCTTTAATTTCCAAAGTCTCCTTTTCGAACACTATCGCTTTTTTTGTAACCAGACCGAGTGGATACTTTCCTATTTTCATTTTTTTGATTTGCCCGCCGCGTATCATCAGCAGACTCCGACCTGACGAAGAAACTTCCAGCGTTTTGTTTTTGATATTAAACGCACACAAGGTGATATCCATGCCGTCTACCGTATCACTCTCCTGCTCTCCTTTTTTGAGTGCGGTTACCAGTCCTTCATGCATCCGTTTCAAAATTTCAAGCGGATCTATAATACCATGACTCTTTACTACATCATTTAGTAAATTATTTCCGATTAAACTCATGAATGCGCCCGGCACGCCATGCCCCGTACAATCTACCGCCGCCACCAAAATAGTTCCTTTGTAATTGGCGAACCAATAAAAATCACCACTTACAATATCCTTAGGTTTAAAGAAAATAAAAGACTCCGGAATTAAATCATTCAGTTTTTCCTTAATAGGTAAAATAGATTCCTGTATCCGTTTGGCGTAATGGATGGAGGAAGTGATACTGTGATTTTTTTTCTCAATTAACTCGTTTTGCCGGTCAACCAACTCTTTTTCTTCTC
>JAHEYE010000289.1 GCA_023251695.1 Sphingobacteriaceae bacterium
GCCTCATTCTTTTAGAATTTTTGCGGTATATCCTGCAAGATGCAATTGATAAACACCCTGAGATAGTGAACTAACATCAATTTGATTCTTCTCATCTAAAATTCCCGACGAAACCATGGCTCCTATTATATTATAAATTTTATAATCCTTATTTAGTAAAGTGGATTTAGTAGATTTTATAGTTATGAAATCCGAGGCAGGGTTAGGGTATATCAAAAACTGTTCTTTATTTTCCAATTCCCTAATACCAACAGAAACTGCAGTTTTCCAGGTTTCCTTTAAACGCACATCAGCCTGACTTATTCCGCAGGTATAGTAATAAGTACCAGCATTAGTAAAACCCATTCCACCTTTACGTAACGTAGCAGTTAATGTACTAACCGAAAGCCAGGAGTTGCTGATGAGATTATAAGTCCAGAGCTGATTGTTGCAGGCATTAAGACTATCCTTTCCTGCAAAAACAACCAAATCATTATTTATGGCTTGCATGTTTGCGTAAACTTTTCCGGTGCCCGATCCTGCAAAAGTGCTTTTGTAAGTCCAACTGTCAGCTATCGGATTGTATTCATATAAATACCTGCTGTAAGCATACAATGAATTCATTCCATATAGTAAATATCCTTTTCCATTGGTGGCAGCGCCGCTTCCTCTCCAATTTGTAATAGGTAAATTATTTTTTTGTGTCCAGGTATTTCCTGTCATATCGTAAGCCCAGACTTCATTTATGGCGTCGTTTGTAGTATAAGCACCACCAATAATATAAGCTATTGCGCCAATCACAAAACATGAAGCCCCTCTTACGCCGTTTCCGGGTTTTGAAGCTTTGGCTGTCCATGAATTAGTTGCCGGTGAATACATCCATAAATCATTTAAATCACTACCGCCAGCCTCGCCTCCAAAAACAAATCCGTTAGTTCCGTTTGTGAAACCGCAGGCATATTGACGTTCTTTACCGGCAGGCAAAGAAGCAACCGTGGTCCATGTTTCGGTTGTTAAATCAAAACTGTAAAAATCCCCTGCTAAAACCCAACCAACCTGTAAGCCTGAACCGCAATAAGCTTTATTATTTATAACAAAGGCTACTCCATCATCACGTTCTAATCCAGGAAAATCGGTTAATTGGGCCCAAGTCTGACTGTTTCCTCTTAGTGAAAGAAGAAAAAATGAAATAATAACTATGAAGCGGATAAAACTCATATTAATTCAACGTAAGTTACTAAAAAATATTTTATTAATAACTCGTTAATATCTTGTTTTTCGGAGGAGGGGCAATCCGACTATCTTTACCTGTTAGTTCGGAGTTTAGAGTTCGGAGTTAATCTGAAATCCAAAAAAAAATTCCCGACTACTAAAGCCGACGTATGCTAAATTTTATTAATGCTTCTCCCAACTACGAACTAATAACTCCCAACTAAAACATGCCAAAAGACACATCCATTAAATCAGTTTTAATAATAGGATCAGGCCCCATCATCATTGGGCAGGCCTGTGAGTTTGATTATTCAGGGTCACAAGCCGCAAGAAGTTTAAAGGAAGAAGGTATTGAGGTTTCTCTTATCAATAGTAATCCGGCCACTATTATGACGGATAAAGTGACGGCAGACCATATTTATCTGTGGCCTTTAGAAGTAAAATCAATTATAAAAATATTAGAAGAACGTAAAATTGATGCCGTACTGCCAACCATGGGAGGACAAACCGCACTAAATCTGGCTTTGAAATGCGACGACATGGGGATCTGGAAAAAATACGGAGTGAAGATGATTGGTGTGGATATTGAAGCGATTAAAGTTACTGAAGACAGAGATTTGTTCCGTATTCGCATGAATGAAATTGGAGTCGGCATGGCGCCAAGTAAAATCGCGAAAAGTTTTTTAGAAGGTAAATCAGTTGCACAGGAATTCGGATTTCCATTAGTAATTCGTCCTTCATTTACATTGGGCGGCAGTGGTGGTTCAGTAGTTTATGAAAAAGAAAATTTCGATGCATTATTAAACCGTGGTTTACAAACATCACCCATTCATGAAGTACTGATTGATAAAGCAGTTTTGGGATGGAAAGAATATGAATTGGAATTACTCCGTGATAAAAACGATAATGTTGCCATTATTTGTTCGATAGAAAATTTTGACCCGATGGGTGTGCATACAGGAGATAGCATCACCGTTGCACCGGCAATGACATTAAGTGATAGCACTTATCAGAAAATGAGGACCATGGCCATCAAGATGATGCGCAGTATTGGAAATTTTGCGGGCGGTTGTAATGTGCAGTTTGCTGTGAGTAATGATGAGAAAGAAGAAATTATTGCCATTGAAATCAATCCGCGTGTATCACGTTCATCTGCATTAGCAAGTAAAGCAACAGGTTATCCGATTGCAAGAATTGCGAGTAAGTTAGCTATTGGTTATCATTTAGATGAATTGATTAATCAGATTACAAAATCAACTTCTGCTTATTTCGAACCAACTTTAGATTATGTGATTGTAAAAATCCCGCGTTGGAATTTCGACAAGTTCAAAGGATGTAACCGTGAATTGGGTTTCCAGATGAAATCGGTAGGTGAAGTAATGGCCATCGGCAGAAGTTTTCAGGAAGCATTACAAAAAGCTTGTCAGAGTTTAGAAATTAAACGTAACGGTTTAGGCGCTGATGGAAAAGAAAATACCAATACGGCAGAATTATTACAAGCATTAGAGCGCCCTAGTTGGAACCGTTTGTTTATGATTTACGATGCGATGAAACATGGTATCGCTATCAAAACAATTCAAAAGCTCACGAAAATCGACATGTGGTTTTTAGAACAGATTGAGCAAATGATCGCGTTGGAGAATGAAATTGAGAAATATGATTTAAAAACTTTACCGAAAGATTTATTGTACGAAGCCAAACAAAAAGGTTATGCCGACCGGCAAGTTGCACATTTATTAAGTTGTCTGGAAAGTGAAGTTTACAAAAAGAGAAATGAGTTAGGCATTAAGCGTGTTTACAAATTAGTAGACACCTGTGCGGCTGAGTTCGAAGCAAAAACGCCTTATTACTATTCTACATTCGAAGATGAAAACGAAAGTGTGCGCTCCGATAAAAAGAAAGTTGTGATTTTGGGAAGCGGTCCGAACCGTATTGGTCAGGGCATTGAATTTGATTATAGTTGCGTGCATGGTGTTTTAGCTGCAAAAGAATGCGGTTATGAAACCATAATGATTAACTGTAATCCGGAAACCGTTAGTACAGATTTCAGTACAGCTGATAAATTATATTTTGAGCCTGTATTCTGGGAACATATTTACGACATCATCCTTCACGAAAAACCGGAAGGTGTAATTGTTCAGTTAGGCGGACAAACAGCATTAAAACTCGCCGAAAAATTAGAGCGTTACGGTATTAAAATTATTGGCACTGATTTTAAATCCCTCGATTTGGCGGAGGACAGAGGGAGTTTTTCTAACCTTTTAAAGGAGAATAAAATTCCATACCCTAAATTCGGTGTAATTAACGATGCAGAAGAAGCGATTGCTTTATCAAAACAATTAGGTTTCCCGCTGCTGGTTCGTCCGAGTTACGTATTAGGCGGACAAAGCATGAAGATTGTCATCAACGAGGAAGAGCTTGAACAACACGTTGTAAAATTATTAAATGATTTGCCCGATAATAAAGTTTTATTAGATCATTTTCTGGAAGGCGCTATAGAAGCAGAGGCTGATGCTATTTGCGACGGCACGGATGTTTATATTATCGGAATAATGGAACACATTGAACCGGCCGGAATTCATTCCGGAGATTCCTATGCTGTGTTACCTCCTTTTGATTTAAGCGAAAGTGTAATTAAACAAATTGAAAAACATACTCACACCATTGCACTGGCGCTTAAAACTGTTGGTCTGATTAATATTCAATTTGCGGTGAAGGATGAGGTCGTTTATATTATTGAGGCTAATCCGCGCGCCAGCCGCACTGTTCCATTTATTGCTAAAGCATACGACGAGCCTTATGTAAATTATGCAACCAAGGTTATGTTACGGGAGAAAAAAGTAAAAGACTTTAAATTCAATCCACGCAAAAAAGGTTATGCTATTAAAATACCGGTATTCAGTTATGAGAAATTCCCTGAGATA
>JAHEYE010000065.1 GCA_023251695.1 Sphingobacteriaceae bacterium
TGTTTCATGTTTAGTGTTTAGTGTTTAGTGTTTAGTGTTTAGTGAATAATACAGAAGTTCCGAAAAGTCACAAATTACTTATTTAAGCGACTGCCTTCTCCGCCCCAGCGATAGGTAGCTATCTCTAATCCCGCAATATCAATAACCCGGTCGACCACCGTTGCTGCCATTTCCTCAAAGTCTTTTGGTACAGAATAAAAAGATGGTGAGGCCGGACAAATTATTCCACCTGCTTCTGTTACGGCTTTCATGTTATTAATATGGATAAGACTTAAAGGTGTATCACGCGTGACTAAAATTAATTTGCGTCGTTCTTTTAGCATGACGTCGGCGGCGCGAGTAATTAAATCGTTACTTATGCCGCCTGCAATTCTTCCAAGTGTTCCCATGCTGCATGGACAAACAATCATGCAATCAAATTTTGAGGAGCCGGATGCAAAAGGTGCATTAAAATCAGTCTTACCATAAAAATTAAAACCATAGGAAGAAAAACTGTCCGATTTTAATTCATGTTTCCAAACATCTTTCGCATTATCGCTCATCACCACCCCAACGGTTTCAATTTGATCTGCAGCGTTTTTTAATTTATCTAAAAGCACTTTAGCATAAATACTTCCACTGGCGCCGGTAACGGCAACTACTATTTTATATTTCTTCTTTTGGCTCACGTGATTTTTTTGGTTTTAATTTATAAGTAAGAACAACTTCCATAATATTATTATAACTGCCTTTGCTGAATGTTTTAGCAAGTATATTATTATAATACGGTTGCACAAAACCCACTTGCCACGGTCGTACAGTGAGATACGAATTGTTGGTTCGTACTTCAACACCAATCTGCGGTTTTATCATCATGCCCAAGCCAATATTAAAACTGTATTCTGACTTCAGGAAAGGATAAAGTCCGGTATAATTCCCAAGATCGGTGCTAGCCTCATAATAATTAATTAAATAACCGTAAGAAAGACCGAGTGTGTAAAAGAATTTATTGCTCTGCCATCTGTACATTAAAGGAATCTCGATGTAATTTAAGCGCAATACATAAGTCGTATAATCGAATTTTGTGGGATTGGCATTTTTACGGGCGCCTTTCTGAATATAAATAATTCCAAACTCAAGGGAATGTTTCTTTTTTAATAAAGCATTCAAATAAAGACCGCCGGTAAAGCCTAATTTATGGTAACCATCGTATTTGTCGCCATGCACTTGACAAGCAGTAATACCTAAAGCAGGTTTTAAAGTAAATTTACTTTCGGTTTGAGCCTTACTTATCGCAAATAAGGCTAATATTATGAATATCAAGTATTTAATTCTCAATATAAAGTATAAAAGACTTATCAAATGTAGTCCTTTTTTAAGAAAAATCTTAACTTAGATTAAACCTTTAACAAGGATTAAAGTCATACTACCAGAAAAGCAAATAAATTAAAAATATAAAAAACAAAAATTATGAAAACGAAACAATTAATTTTAACCCTTAGCACCTTAGTATTAGCAGGATCGTTAATGCTTACAGGTTGCAGAAAGAAAACAAAAGAAACAGAAAATCCGGATTCGGATCAAACAGCGGCACAAGAAAATCAAATAGCTGAAAGCTATATGAATGATGTTGCAGGAATTGGTTCACAAGGTTCTGAAAACGGTTCTTTATCAACTTACAGAAATGACGGCTCACAAGATGTCTTCGGAATTTCTTCGGCATCATTAACTTTCGGTCCGAATACTTTTACAGTAGATTTCGGTGCGTATCCCGGTGTAAATTGCATTGATGGCAGAAAACGTTCAGGAAAATTAATGTTTAATTCTTCTGCTTCAACTAATTCAGCAACTGCTTACCGTAATCCTGGATATAATTTATCAATTACTTCGGCAAACTATACAGTTGATGATTATACCGTGAATATCATAAGCAAGAACATAAGCAACACAACTCCAACTACAATTCCAACCGGAACAAACCCGGGGATGAATCTAACTTGGAATGTTACTGCTAATGTAAATATTATTAAGCCATCGGGCGGCGGAACTATAACATGGAATTGTAACCGCACAAAAACTTTACTGAATACAAGCGACCCAATGTGCTACAAAGGACAGGCCTTACCTATCGATTGGAGTAAAGCAAGAATTCAGATTGATGGTAATGCTTCAGGTACAACTGCAGGTGGCGAAGGTTATACAGCTTATATGATTGGTATGACAAGGGATTTTGGTACTTGCGGTGCCTTATTAAAATATCCATGGATTAAAGGTAATCTTAACTTTACTCCCGGAACAAAAGAAACACGTTACGTTAATTTTGGTACTGGTACTTGCGACAGAATTGCGGTAGTAACCATAAAGGGAATTGATTACACATTCAATTTCTAAATAAAGATTCTTAAGGTGATAGGCCCCGTGCAGAAATGTGCGGGGCTTATTTTTTTTCCGGTTCCTTATCAAACTTCACATCACAACCCGGGAGCATAGCTTTAACCGTTTCGATTTCGTTTTTCGAAAAAGCACAACCTCTTAAATCAAGCAAGGCAAGGTTTTCCAATTGGGAAATAGTATCGGGCAGTTTTGTGATTTTAGTATTACGCAACGAAATGAGGCGAAGGTTTTTTGCAAGATAAATTGTAGAAGGAAGAGAAGTGATTGGATTGTCTTCAATTATCAAAACCTCAAGATTCGGTAAACGCTCGAAATGCGTGCTTACCTTGTAAGTATTAGTTTTAGATAAGTACAAAAATTTGAGCGACATCACCCTGAAAACTTCTTTCGGAAAAGAATCCATAATACAATTTTCAATCTGAATATCATTTAGTGTCTTTATATATCGTAATGTACTCGGTAATTTTAAAGTATCGTCGGTATCTGTAAACTTTATGGTTTTTAATTTAGATAAATAAGCGATGGCTGCCGGAATACTGTCGATTTTAGTATGACTTAATTCGAGATGATTAAGACTGGAAAGTTTTCTGAAATCTTCTGGAAAAGCAGTAAACGGATTGTTGTAGCTGGCAATGTAAAGCAGATTAAATAAATCACCGAAATTTTTTGGAAACTCTTTTACTTCATTGCCGCTCAATTTAAGAACCTGCAAATCTTTGAGCTTGCTTATTTTATTGTATTCCTTTGGGTCGAGCTTTTTATAACTCAGATCCATTTTATAAACGCCCGTATTAACACTTAAAGCTTCTTTTAAATCTACATAAACGCGGCTGCCCATTGGTCCGTATTTTTCAAATTCTTTTTGTGCGAAAAGTGTTCCTGTAAGAAGAAGAGGAAGAAGATATTTAAGGCGGGCTTTCAAATAATTAAGCAATCTAAAAAATAATTAATGATAGTTGTTAAATATTTTCCAACTTAATTCATAAGCCTTTGTTAATTCAATAGTGTTTAAATTCAATTGTACAGAATTGTTGTTTGCATATTCAATCAAATCTTCAGTGGCCATATTGCCGGTCAAATCTTCTTTTGCCATGGGACAACCACCGAAACCGTGAATGGCGACGTCGAAATTCCTGCAACCACTTTTGTAGGCAGCTTCTATTTTTTCTATGGCTTTGGGCCGCGTGCTGTGAAGGTGGGCGCCAATTTGCACATCCTTAAGTTCAGGAATTAAATGCGAAAATAAATAAGAAATGTTTTCAGGAGTAGAACAACCAATGGTATCGGCAAGCGCAATAATTTTTATTCCCATATCCGATAATTTATTGCTCCACTTGATTACGATATCCGAATTCCAATCATCCCCATAAGGATTTCCAAATGCCATGGAAATGTAAACCACCATTTCTTTTTTATGTTTGATACAAAGATTTTGAATTTCTTCAACCCTCACTAAAGATTCAGCAATGGAAGAATTGGTATTGCGTTGCTGAAATGTTTCTGAAATAGAAAAAGGAAAACCGAGATATTTTATTTCTTCAAATTTACAGGCGTCCTCAGCACCCCGGGTGTTAGCAATAATGGCCAGTAGTTTTGATTGGGTAGATGAGATATCAAGTTTTTTTAATACCTCAGCGGTATCCTGCAATTGTGGAATTGCTTTTGGCGAAACAAAACTCCCGAAATCAATCGTTTCAAAACCAACTTTTAATAATTGATTCAGATACTCAACTTTTAGTTCAGTCGGGATAAATTGTTTGATGCCCTGCATGGCATCGCGTGGGCATTCAGTGATTTTCATTTTAAAATATTTTGCGCAACAAGCGCTTTATTAATTCGTTTAATCAAACCCGGGCCTTCATAAATAAAACCGGTATATAGTTGAATTAAATCAGCGCCTGCTTTTATTTTTTCAATCGCATCCTCGGCGCTGTGAATCCCTCCTACTCCAATAACAGGAAATGCATTGTTTGATTTTTGTTTCAGGTATTTTATAACTTCAGTGCTCCGTTTGGTTAAAGGTTTGCCGCTTAATCCGCCGGCACCTATTTTTTCAATTTCTTCTTTTGTGTAATCCAATCCTTCGCGACCAACGGTTGTATTGACAGCGATAACGCCTTCGATCTTCGTTGTTTTCACAATATCAATAATATCATCCAACTGAGTATTGCTCAAATCGGGTGCAATTTTTAAGAGGATTGGTTTCGGTTTTGATTTCGTATGATTTATTTCCTGTAAGCGGTTCAATAATTTAGTAAGTGGTTCCCTTTCCTGCAAATCTCTTAGCCCGGGAGTGTTCGGAGAGCTTACATTCACCACAAAATAATCTACTCCGTCAAACAATTCATTAAAATTAATTTCATAATCCTTAATGGCTTCTTCGTTAGGGGTGACTTTATTTTTGCCAATATTCCCGCCGATAATTACGGTTTTATCTTTTCTGTGTTTTAATCTTTCAACAGCAGCTTTTACGCCTTCATTATTAAAACCCATTCTATTAATTAGCGCATCGTTTTTCGGTAGTCTGAAAGAACGGGGTTTATCGTTACCGGGCTGGGCTTTTGGGGTAAGGGTGCCTATTTCAACAAAGCCAAAACCCATATTTCCGAATTCATTAAACAATTTAGCGTCTTTATCCATCCCTGCAGCTAATCCAATTGGGTTCTTAAAATGCAGTCCGAACAGGTTTTTTTCGAGTTTTGGGTGTTCAAAGCCGTAAATTGACCTTAAAATTGCTCCAATTACGGGGATTTTATGTAAGAATCTGATCAGAGAGAAGGTGAAATGATGGGCTTTCTCGGGTTCCATTAAAAAGAGAAGGCTTTTGATGATTTTATACATACAGTACAAAAGTAGGCTTAATGGGCTAAGAACCTCAGTGTCATTGTTGAAATGTTGAAAAAAAAGGGCAATTTTTAAGAATTTTTGTAATTTATTTCAAAATATATATATCTTTGCCCCCAAATTAAACTTAACAAAAAAACTCAACAATGAAAAAAGTATTATCAATCGTAGCTGTTGCCGCTTTATCTGCTGCTTTCGTAGCTTGCGGTCCATCTAAAGAAGAAATCGAAGCAAAAGAAAAAGCTAAAGCTGATTCAATTGCTGCTGTAGAAAAAGCAAAAACTGATTCTATCGCTGCTGCTGAAGCTGCTGCTGCTGAAGCTGCTGCTGCTGCTGAAAAAATGAAAGCTGATTCAACTGCAATGGCTGATTCATTAGCTGCTGCTGCAAAAGGTGGAAAAAAGAAATAATTCTTAACCCCTAAGCATTAAAAAACCCTTCCGCTTAAGTCGGAGGGGTTTTTTATTTTTACCCCCGTGGGACTTTATCCGAAGATGATCATGAAAAGATTTGCCTTTTACGATATGAATCGACTTAAAAGCAAAGTTCCACGGGGGTAAAAATTACTTAGTATTACCTAATACTCATAAAGGAAGAGTTTAATGGGATAAAAATGTTAGAATGGCTGCAAAATAATGCCCCGGCCTGTATGTTTAAGGTGCTCACCGGCATTGATTGTCCGGGCTGCGGCATGACACGTGCTTTTTTTGCATTACTAAGAGGTGATCTTATGGGCTCGTTAGCCTATAATCCTGCCCTCATCCCTTTCTTGTTAACTGTTACTGCGCTTTTCATCCAACTGAAAATAAAGCACCCGAAAGGCGGACTTTATATTATTTGGCTATTCAGCCTGACAAGTGCGGTTGCTATGATCAATTTTGCAGTGAAACAATACCTGCTCATCTCAGCCCTACATTAAAAAGCCTGTTTGATGTTCTGAATATCCTCCCTGAAATTGAAAAATTCAAGGAACTGAAGTTTGTTTTTTACAGCGAATCCGAAAAACAAACAAAGCGAAGAAATAAAATAACCTACGTTAGCAGAAATGGCAGCACCGGTTAAATTGTATTTCCCTATTAAAAAAGGACTTAAAGCAACAGCAAAAGCGAAGCCAAGAAAATTACAACCGGCGATAAACCTTAATTTTCCGAGTCCGCTGAAATAGTGACTTATAACAGTTGAAAAACTAATGCATAAAATACCCGGCGATAAACAAAGCATAAGGTGTTTTGTTTGCGAAAAATCTTTTCCAAGTAAAGAGACGAATAACTCAACCGGTAAAAACCAAAGAACAAGAATGGCAATTGCGCTTAAAAGAAATGCGGCTTTCGCTAATGTTATGGTTATTTTGCGGTTAAAAATTGTATCCCCTGTATTTGAAATCTTAGATAAAACAATTGGCGTTATGCCGGAAGCAACGAGCCAGGCTGATTCGATTAAAGAAGAAGCGGCCGAATACAAACCTACCAAAGCACTTGATCCTAAAATATACCAGCTGAACCGGTTCACCTGCACATGAAACCAGCCTGCTAACTGACAAAAAAAACCGTTACTGAAAATAGATACCAAAGAAAATTCGGTTTTACTTTTATCAACCATCATATATTTTATGACTGAAATAGCAGAGATAACAAAAGTTGTTGCAAAAGAAATATAAAGTGGGATAATATACGACCTGAAAGTAAATTCCTTTAATATCAATGTATAAAAAAGAATACCACAAACCAATAATAAAGGCTGCAAAATGCTAAGGAAATTATAAAGCTTCACGTTCTCTTTTGCAAGGATAATAACCATGTTAAAGGTGTTCAAAATAATAAGTACCGATAAGAAAAACATATCCAACTCAAAGCCCTGGATAGATTTATTCCATAAAAAAAAGATAAGGTTTGAAACCGAACTTGCAAGAAGCGTCCATACCACCCCATTAACCACCATTTTTTTAAGGTTGAATTTCGGAACAAAATATACCAGTGAATAACCGGTATATATTTCATTGATAATTTGAATATTGGCAATGTTTAGCACAAATAAACTAATCTCACCACGCGTACTAATGCCGAGGTATCTTGACGATAAAATAAGTATGAGGAGATTGATTATTGCGACAAAGCCCTTTGTAAATAATGTCTGTATTATGTTTTTAATCATAGGGCTTTGTTGAGCGTCTTAAAAATACATTTAAAAACGGATTTTGAGTGAATATATTTTATGAGATGCTTATTTTTTATGCGGATGTTAACTAAAATACAAAAGCCCCGCCTAATGCGGGGCTTAAATTCAGAAGGGTAAATGATGGGATTCGAACCCACGACCCTCGGTACCACAAACCGATGCTCTAACCAACTGAGCTACATCTACCATTTTGGGACTGCAAATGTAATAATTTTTTAATTCGAAAGCCCTAAAATAATAGCCAATTCCATTAATTATCTGCGGCTTCCCTTAAGAAAAGTATAAAAGGAAACATGGCCTTAAATCCGTTAGAAATCTGTTTATCAAAATCCTTCGCTGCTGCTTTTTTATCACTCATTTCATGGTAAGCTATAAAGCTTTTCAGTTTGAGCAATTCAATATGCTTATTGTCTTTATCAAATCCTTTTGGCATTGTTTTTAGTTTGTCTTCCTCTGATAAGCTTCCAAAATATTTTTTAAAAGTTTTTGAGTTAATAATGCCTGTTAATTTGCCACCATTATAATCAATTTCCTGACGGATAGCTTGTAACTGGGCTGGCTCAGGCTGCCAATTACCACCTGCTAAAAAAACACTTCCGGGTTGCATGTGAAAATAATATCCCGCAACATGCGATTTTCTTCCACCAGGACTGATGCTGGCTCCAAAATGGGTTTTATAAGGGGTTTTGTCTTTACTAAAACGTACATCCTTATAAATTCTGAACACACAATCTTTAGCTTCCATGTCAGCCCCAATCCGTTTGTCAAATTTCGAAATACCCTTAATTACGTCATGAATCAAAAATTCAAATTCAGCTTTTGCGTCAAGGTATTTGTTTTTGTTTTTTTCGAACCACTCGCGGTTGTTGTTTTTTTTCAGCGCCTTTAAAAAGCTGAATATTTTCTCATTACCCATAATCAGTCCGGTATTTTTTCAGTTATTTTTTTAAAAAATTTAAATTGGGTCAGAAATTCTTTAGCAACAATTCTGATGAGTGTATAAACGGGAATGGCAACTACCATTCCGCCAATTCCTGCTAAAGTACCGGCCATTAAGATGACAAGGAAAATCTCAAGCGGATGCGCTTTAACCGTATTCGAAAAAATTAATGGCTGAAACAGAACAGCATCAAGCACGTTAATACTCATGAGGGCAATAAATATTTTAGTGATTACGGGAGAAATCTGCTCGTACTGCCCGGCTTCAATGCAACCACTCACCCCTAAGAACAAAGCAAAACAAAGTGTTATAATGGGACCAATATAAGGCACCACATTAAATAAACCGGCGACAAAACCAATGATTAGTGCGTTTTTAATTCCGAGCATCCATAAACTTAATCCGGCTAAAAGTCCGACAATCAAAATATCAACAATTAAACCGGTAAAATATTTACTCAGCATCTTTTTTGACATGATCAGGATTTCCTTCACTTCCTTCTCGATTTTAGGAGGGGTTAATAATAAAATCGTGCGGCTAACCGTGTATTCGTCTTTTAAAAGAAAGAAAGTAATGAAGGATACACAAAACAAACCGCCGAGAAAACTACTTAAATAACTGATCAGATTATTTAATGTTGATGAAACAGTTCCGAAGTTAAAAACAGAATTGAATTGCTCGTTAATACTGGTTTTGATGTTCTCATCGCTTCCTAATTGTGCAAATAAATATTTTAATGAAGGATACTGATCAAGTATACCATGCAACACATCGTAAAAATTCAATCCCGACATAAAACTAACCTGATTGATTAATGGAGGTAAAATTAAAACGAAAAACAAAGCGAAAATTCCGTATAAAATAACAAGTGTTAGCAATGCAGCAATGCCGTCGTTTATTTTCCGACCACCAATTTTTATTTTTTCAATCGTAGCCGTTAAGGGATAGCCTACCAAAAACAGAACAAGCGAAACCACGAGATATATAAGCACCGACGAAAATAACCAAGCGCATAATACTACACTCAGTACAATTAAACCGGGAAATATGTAATTTTTTGGCTTCAGATGAAAAACAAATGTACTAAAAGTTTAACTTTATACTCTTAAGCATGCTTTGTTAAAATTACCGAAATATTATCTTTTAGCCCTGCCCTTTCTATTAATTGGGGTGTATTTCTGTACGAGCCCCAAAGAAGCTTATCATTCTACCGAAAACCTCTATAAAAAATCGAATCTCGAATTGCACACAAAACTGCTGGCTTATCACATCAACGATTCTCTTACGCAAATTTATTTTACTTTCGATAACGAGAACTTAGTTTACAAACGACCCGATACTTCCAATTGGTTTTATTCGGCCGTAAAGGTCAAATTCTTTACATATTCTTCTGCAAAAAACAAAAAATTAGTCGACAGTGGAAGCGTTCTTTTGTTCGACCGTCAGGATGATAAATTTAACCCGAAAACAATTAAAGGAAATTTATTTTCGAAATGCTTTCTTGGTCAGAATTATATTTGCGAGGTATTTGTTTTTGACATCAATAAAAAAACCAAGATCCCTTACATATTAACCATCGACAAAACAAACAGCGGTACGCGGCAAAGTTTTCTACTTCAGAAAAACGACGGAACTGTGTTATTTGATAATCATTTAACCGTAGGCGATTCGGTAGTAGTGAAAAGTTTCATTAATTCTGAAAATAGTTTTGTGGCGGATTATTTTAAACGCGATTTTCCCTTAGCTCCTTCACCCTACTCAACCGCCGAACGAAAAGTTTTTAATTACAAACCCGACAGTTTTTTTGTTATTGAGAAGAAAATCGGGCTTATGCGGCTGGTTATTCCTGAAAAAGGTTTTTACCACATTATTACCGATAAAGAAACAAAAAACGGTTTGACTTTATTTTCGGTTGATCCGGCTTTTCCGGGAATAAAAGACGAAACTGAAATGATAAAATGCATCCGTTACATTACAACTTTGCAGGAATATAACGACCTTATGCAATCCACTAACAAAAAAGCTGCCATCGATGCATTTTGGAAGGACAAAGGCGGAAGTAATGAACGCGCTAAGGAATTATTAAAAAAATATTATGCCAGAGTAAAATATTGCAACAAGGTTTTTACCTCTTTTCAACCGGGATGGCAAGCTGACAGGGGTATGATTTATATTGTATTCGGAGCTCCAACCAAAATGTATAGATATACCGATAATGAAATATGGATTTATGGGGTTGAAACACAAGCAAACGCAATACGCTTTAATTTTTTAAAAGTCACAAATCCATTTAGCGAAAATGACTTTGTGTTAGAGCGCAGCGAGTACTTAAGAAATCCGTGGACTCAGGCTGTTACTGCCTGGAAGGAAGGACGTATTTATATGGATAATTAGTTCAATTTTTGGCTAATTTTAGGAAATTCTGGTATGTTTATTGCGTTAAAAAAGCTAACTTTAACCAAAATATCAGACCTGCTATGAGAAATTTATTTATTGCTGTTTTTACGATTGCTTCTATAGGCCTTTTTGCTCAACCGAGTAAGAATAAAGGCATGAAAATGACGCCCGAATATTCAAAAGGTTATTACCTCAATTTAAAAGGCGATAGCGTTAGAGGTGAAATTCAGAATAACATGGATAACGAATGGGATTATAATAATTTTTTCATGTTTAAGGTAAAAGGTGGAGGAAAAGGTGCGGAAATTACTCCTAAAAAAGCTAAGGGCTTCGGTTATGATAATAATCACTATACGATTTTACATATGGATCAAAGTGATGTTTACATCAAATATCTTGAGCAAGGCAGACTTAATTTATTAGAATGGAAATATCCCGGAAACGGAGATGATGCAGGCAAGATTTTGTCGGTTTATTTTATAATCGATTCACGCGCCGCGGCAGACGATAAAAACCAAACAAATGTGTTAACGCAACTAAACGATAAGAGTCATAAGAAAATTCTTAAACCCTTTTTTAAAGACCAGCCGATTATTTTAGAGCAGGTTGATAAATGGTTTTTCAAAGTTGATGAAGTGCGCAAAGCTGTTCAGGAATTTAATGCGCTTTATACCAATTAAAATTTAAGGAACCCTTCCAGTTGATTATGAATTGCACTTTTTGTTTCTTCAGGAAGCGAATTATCATCCACCATAATTTTATCAATCATTGATATAGGTAAACGGTTATGGAAAATGAGGAGTTTTAAATAGAGTAAAATACCCGTTAAGTGTTCCATTCCCCTCAGGTTCCCTGCCCTTCCGCTTGAAACCCCTGTTAAACAAACTTTTTTACCGGCCCAATGCGAAGGATGCACTGCGTCCAGAAACACTTTCACAACACCCGGGAAGCTTCCATTGTATTCAGGTACGATAATAACAAATGAATCTGCATTGGAAATGTTCTTGCTTACAAAACTATTAAAAGCCTCGCTCTTAGTCTTATTGTAAATTTCATCTAAACCAATGATTCCGCTAAATTGCTTTAAGTTGAGAAAACAAACTTCCACTCCCATCGCCCTGAGTTCTGACTCATAATGCTTCGCTACCTTTTCAGAATAGCTGTTTTCCCTATTAGTGCCACAGATTAAGGTAATTTTCCTCATGATTTTTTATTAACATTAAAACTAATAAATAGGCCTTATTGTTAAAAAGTTAGCAGGCCTAAAAACCCATATTAGTATAACTTTACACAAATATCTGTTTTTTATTTAATTTATGAACATTACTTATTACGGTCACTCTTGTTTTGGTGTAGAAATTAAAGGAAAACATATTGTGTTCGACCCATTTATAAGTCCGAACGGATTAGCTAAAAATATTAACCTAAGTACCGTAAAAGCAGATTATATTTTGATCAGTCATGGGCACGAGGATCACATTGCCGATGCAGTTGTTTTGGCAAAACGTACCGGCGCGGCTGTAATTTGTACCTACGAAATTTATGTTTGGCTTAGTAAAAAAGGTATTGAGAATATCATCGCCATGAATATAGGCGGTAAAGCAAAACTTGACTTCGGGAACGTGAAATGTGTGAATGCCGTACATAGCAGCAGTATGCCTGACGGAACTTATGGCGGAAACCCAATGGGTTTTGTGGTAGAGAGTGATGAGGGAAATTTTTATTATGCGGGTGATACGGCCCTTACTTACGACATGAAACTAATCGGCGAATACAGAAAAATCAATTTTGCCTTTTTACCGATTGGCGATAAGTTTACAATGGGAGCGGAAAACGCCATAATCGCATCAGATTTTATTGATTGTAATGATATTATCGGTATGCATTACGACACATTTGAGCCCATCAAAATAAATCATTCGGAAGCGAAAGATAAATTTGAACGCTCAGGAATAAATTTAACGTTAATGAAAATAGGAGAAACAATAACTAAATAGTTGAGAGTTCGGTTTGAGAGTTCAGAGAAAGAACGCTCAACTATAAACTCTCAACCCTCAACTAAAAAAACTATGGGAAAAATAATAGCAATAGCAAATCAAAAAGGCGGAGTAGGAAAAACCACAACTGCCATTAACCTCGCAGCCGGCTTAGCCGTATTGGAATACAAAACTCTTTTGGTGGACGCTGATCCCCAATCGAACGCGACATCCGGCGTAGGCATAGATCCTAAGGACGTAAAAGCAGGTTTATACGAGTGTATCATCGACAGCACACATCCTAAGGATGTTATTCTGAAAACAGATACCCCTAACCTGTTCGTATTACCAACCAATGCCGATCTTGTAGGTGTTGAACTGGAATTGGTAAATCTGCCGGACCGCGAATACATGATGAAGAAAGCTTTGGAAAAAATAAAAGATAAGTACGATTTTATCATTGTGGATTGCTGCCCTTCACTCGGACTAACGGTTATCAACTCTTTGTCTGCAGCTGACAGTGTTATTATTCCGGTGCAATGCGAATATTTTGCTTTGGAAGGAATGGGTAAATTATTACAGACTATTAAAATTATCCAAACGCATTTAAATCCGAACCTCGATATCGAAGGCGTGTTATTAACGATGTACGACGGACGTTTACGTTTAGCAAATCAAGTGGTGGAAGAAGTGAAAACACATTTCCAGAACATGGTATTCAACACACTTATTCAACGTAATACGAAATTAGCAGAGGCGCCAAGCTTCGGAAAAACAATTATCATGCACGATGCTATTGGAAAAGGTTCTTTAAGCTATTTGAATTTGGCCCGCGAAATTTTACAACGCAATGGCTTAACAAAAATCAGCGACGAAGACAGAACAATAGGTCTGAGTGCAGAAAATGTATCAGAAGAAGAATTAAGTGAAGATATTTAGTATTCCGGGTTTCTAGGTTTAGAGTTTCTAGTTTATTTAGAACCTAGCTAGAAACAAGGAACAAGAAACCAGAAACCAAAAACATCATGAGTACTATTAAAAAACCGGCATTAGGAAGAGGATTAAGTGCATTACTTGAGAATGCTAAAACCGATATAACAACAAAACAAGTTGGTGAAAATTCGCCGATTGTTGGTTCTGTATCTACTATCCGAATAAAAAATATTGAAACTAATCCATTTCAACCACGGACTAATTTTGAAGAGATTGCTTTGCAAGAACTTTCTGATTCCATTAAACAACACGGCATTATTCAGCCTTTAACCTTGCGCAAATTAGGTTACGATAAATACCAACTGATTTCAGGTGAACGACGCTTCCGCGCTTCGCAAATCGCAGGATTGGTTGAAGTTCCGGCTTACATCCGTGTTGCTGATGACCAAGCAATGTTGGAAATGGCTCTGGTAGAAAACATCCAGCGTGAAGATTTAGACCCGATTGAAGTGGCGCTTTCTTATAAACGCCTTATCGACGAATGTAATTTAACGCAGGAAGCCTTAAGCGAAAAAGTAGGCAAGCAACGCAGTACTGTAACTAACTTTTTACGTTTATTAAAATTACCTGCTCCAATCCAAAAAGCCATCCGCGACCATGACATCACAATGGGGCATGCTAAAGCTTTAATCAATATTGATAACGAGGACCGTCAGCTTGCTATTTTTGCCCTTGCACTTGAGCAGGATTTATCTGTTCGTGAAATTGAATCCTTAGCACGCGGCGAAAAAATAAAATACACACCTAAAGTTATCCGAGTAGAAAAACCACTAAGCATGGAAGATAAAGAAGATCAGAAAAAATTAGCTCAGATTTTCGATAAATCCTTTTCTTTCAAACGCAACG
>JAHEYE010000019.1 GCA_023251695.1 Sphingobacteriaceae bacterium
ACCAGATATACAGAAGCTGAATTTCCATTAGTAATCCAATTTTTTGTGCCATTTACCAGATAATGATCTCCCTTATCGATTGCAGTGGTGCGTTGTGAAGTAGCATCGCTTCCTGCTTCCGGCTCAGAGAGACAAAATGCACCTATTTTCTCGCCTTTCGCCAAAGGCACCAAGTATTTTTGTTTTTGTTCTTCTGAACCGAAAGTTTCTAATCCCCAACATACAAGTGAATTGTTTACACTCATTACTACACTACAAGAGGCATCCACTTTCGAAATCTCCTCCATTGCGAGAACGTAAGAAATGGCGTCCATGCCGCCTCCGCCGTATTTAGGATCCACCATCATGCCAAGAAATCCCAATTCACCTAATTTTTTTACTTGTTCTACTGGAAATTTCTGATGCTCGTCACGCTCAATTACCCCCGGTTTCAATTCATTCTGAGCGAATTCGCGGGCTGCTTTCTGAATCATTAAATGTTCTTCTGTAAGTTCAAAATGCATGTGATCGTAATTTTAGTTTAAAGCTAATTTTTTGTAACCTTGCAAATATAAGATTATATGCGCTTTTTGGTGCTTTTTTTTAATGAATTGTTTAAATAATTTTATAGCGTAAAAGCTTGTCAAAATCAACTAAATACACTGTTGTCGGAATCATGAGTGGAACCTCACTCGATGGGCTCGACATAGCCTTGTGTGAGTTCGAAGGCTTGCGAGATGAATTGAGCTATAAAATTATAAAATGCGATACAATTTTATATAGTGCCGACCAAAAAAATAAACTGCGTTCGTTACCCTATTTAAATGTTGAAAATTACTTTAAGCTAAATCATCAATTCGGTAAATTCATTGGTAAAGAAATAGTAAAGTTTTTAAAAGGAACAGATAAGCAACCTGATGCTGTGGCTTCTCACGGACATACTGTTTTTCATCAGCCACTTAAGGGATATTCAACTCAAATCGGATGCGGTGCAACCATAGCGGCGTATTCAGGAATTACTACGGTTTGTGATTTCAGAAGCATGGATGTTGCATTAAATGGTCAGGGCGCACCATTAGTACCCATTGGTGATGAATTATTATTCGGGAAGCACCAAAGTTGTTTGAATATTGGTGGTATTGCCAATATCTCATTCCGCAAAAATAATTCGCGTGTTGCGTTCGATGTTTGCGTTGCAAATATGGCCCTCAATCATTTTGCGCAGATGACCGGAAGCGATTATGACAAAGACGGAAACGGTGCAAGGTCAGGAAATTTTAATGAAGCTTTATTTAAGGAGTTGAATAGTCTTGAATTTCTGAAATTAAAAGGCGCTAAATCGATTGGCCGCGAATGGTTTGAGAGTGAGTTTTTGTACGTGATCCAAAAAAATAAATTACCTGTGAATGATATATTGAATACCCTTGTCCGCCATATTTCTTTTCAGATTGCAGGCATACTTAATGAACATGAATTATCAGATGTATTCGTCACCGGTGGTGGCGCTCAGAATATTTTTTTAATGCATTCTTTAAAGGAATATTATAAAGGGAAAATAATTATACCGGATTCAATTACCATTAATTACAAAGAGGCTTTGATTTTTGCACTATTGGGTTATTTAAGAATGACTGGACAAATCAATACACTTAACTCAGTTACAGGGGCAAGAAACGATTCAACCGGCGGTGCCGTTTATTACATTAAACAATAAAAGATGATAAATATTCTCTGGGTTTTTCTCGGCGGCGGTATCGGTAGTATTTTAAGATACCTGATTGGTCTGCAATTCTCAAAAAGCACTTTAGCATTACCTATAGCAACCCTTTTCGCTAACCTTATTAGTTGCTTCATTTTTGCAATTTCTATTTGGGCCTTTAACACCAAATTACAGGCTAACGCTAATCTAAAACTGTTTTTAGTAACAGGCATTTGCGGGGGACTTAGTACCTTTTCCACCTTTAGTTATGAGACGTTTGAGCTCCTAAAACAGCAAAATTATCTATGGGCCTCTGCTAACATCTTAATAAGCGTGGTTTTATGTGTCCTAATTTTTTATATCTTTATAGGTAAATTATCCTAACCTATGAGGAAAGTAGTATTGTTTTTAGCGCTTGTTTTGTTTACACAAGCTGAATCCTATTCGCAAATCAAGAAATATTTACGTAAAGCTGCCAACGCGACTGATAAGGGAAATATCGATAAAGCGCGTGAGTATTATCTGAAAGCTTTAGCGGTTGATAAAGATAACTACAACGCCAATATCGGTTTCGGTATTACCCTTTCCGAATTTCTCGATCAGCCTGATGAAGCCCTTCCCTATTTAGAAAATGCATACCGTCATTGTCCGAAAGACACTTTACCCGATTTATTATACGCTCTCTCCAAATGCTATCAATACCATGGTAATTTTCCGGAATCAATTAAATTTTTAGATATGCTGAAAGGTTCCGTTGCACTCGACGAAGATGACAAACGGTACCAACTGGATTTAAAAAAGAGGAAGGAAGATTGTGTTTATGCCATGGCTAATTCCAGTAATGCTAAACCCAAAGACTGGTATGTGGTGAATTTAGGCGGTACAGTAAATTCAAAAAGTCCGGAATACGTACCGGTTATTACGCCGAATAACGAATTATTATTTACATCGAAACGCCAGGATGATAGTAAGGAAAAGATCAGCGACCTCGACGGAAAATATTTCGAGAGTATGTATTTGAGTCAGATGGAAGGAACAAAATTTGCAGCACCCCGCCGTTATACTGTTCCCGATCTGTTTTTAAGTTCTAAATTCCGTAAGCATCACGAATCGGTAATTTCAATGTCACCCGACGGGAAAAAACTTTATGTTTACCGTGATAATAAAATTTTTGAAGTTGATATGGAAAATCTGAAAAAAGAGAATCCAAAAAAAATGTCGAAGAAAATTAATTTTGCATATTATCAGAATCACGCTTACATCAGCAAAGACGGAAAAAGTCTTTTCTTTACCAGTGAGGCCGCCGGTGGCGTTGGCGGTGTCGATATTTACAGATCAATTAAAGTATCTGATGGTGTTTGGAGCAAGCCTGAGAATCTCGGTCCCATCATTAATACACCTTATGATGAGGATGCGCCTTTTTTAAGTGACGACGGACATACTTTGTATTTTGCATCGCGTGGACATCCGGGTTATGGTAACTATGATATTTACAGGTCACAATTATCACCTGATGGAAAGTGGGGCAGACCGGAAAATTTGGGAGAGCCTATTAATTCTCCAGCCCATGACATTTTTATGGTACAGAATAAAGATGGGAACATTGGTTATTTTTCTTCGGCACGTAAAGGCGGTAAAGGTGATATGGATATTTATAAGATCAATTACTTGTCTGCCGACCTTAACTTAGAATGTACTTCAACCGGAGAAAAGGCTGTTGTACTTAGTTCAAATGTAATTAACGAGAAAGAAAATGAGTATTCTTTCAAAGCAGGTATTCCTGAATATTACAAAATTCTGAAATCTGGATGGAAAGTAAATAATGAAGCAACAACAGGTAAAGACAATATTTTAGATTACAAATTCCCAAAAACTGGAGATTACAACGTAGAATTTAAAGTGATTGCTTATTGCGATACTTGCCTTGAACCTATTGTTGCCTGTAACAATACAAAAGTGAACATTAAATCCGCGGAGCCTGTGGTTGATAATAACACTGCAATTTTAGCAGCTCTTGAAAATTATCACGGTAAATTAAGTGGTGAACAATTAAAAGCGTTAGGATTTGATATTTCTCCCTTGCGTTTTGATTTTAATAAGCCTGATATCCGTGAAACGGAAGCAAGTATTCTTTCCAAGAATTTGGATATCCTAAAAAAACATCCTGAATTAAGGATTGAGATTTATGGTTATGCGGATACGCAAGGTAAAGCGGGAAGAAATATGGTTCTTTCGGGTCAACGTGCATCTAATGTCAAGGGTTATCTTGCTAAGAACGGTTTATCTTCAAAACAAATTCTTAAATCAGCAGGAAAAGGATCAACCAACCTGTTAAACAATTGCTTGAAAGGTGAAGATTGCGGTAAGGAAGAAAACGAAATGAACCGTCGCGCCGAATTAGTTGTGTTCAAGAAGTAAGCCGCAGATTACACAAT
>JAHEYE010000020.1 GCA_023251695.1 Sphingobacteriaceae bacterium
TATTGTCAATTAAAATCTAATGCCGGTAAAGACACCTCTATCTGTTTAGGAGCCAGTGTTACTTTAAGCGGATCAGCTACCGGAGCATCAAGTTATTTATGGAAAGACTTGAAAGGAACTACCATCGGCACAACTACAAGTGTAATTGTAAGTCCAAGCGATACCACAACATATATTGTTAGCATTACTAATGCTTTAGGTTGTACCGATGAAGATACGGTAATAGTAAAAGTATCTCCATTAGCAGGGCCATCCATCAATGCCAGTCCATCTAATTCTGTTTGTGAAGGCGCAACTATTACCCTTTCTTCAAGCACATTTTCTCATTATTCATGGAGCAACGGAGATACCACACAAACCACGCAAGTAAAAACAGCCGGAACATACACATTAATTACATCCGGATCAATCAATACCTGTAAAAGTCAAAGTACTGTTTCAGTTACTTTTAATGCCTTACCCAAAATAAATGCAGGGAAAGACACCAGTGTTTGCGGCACTAATCCTCTTGTATTATGTGCTTCGGGGGCTACAACCTACTCATGGACCGACGGCCCGTTAAACACAATTAGCGATAGTACATTGGCTTGTCCTACTGTTTCTCTTCCAAACGGTAGTATCGATTATATTGTACGTGGCACAAATGGTAATGGATGTGCAAATTATGACACCGTAAAAGTAATCAGGAACAACATCCCACCCATTCCAAGTGTAACGGGCGGAAGCTTTTTGAATGCTAACAGCACAGTTCCTGTAATAAATTACCAATGGTATGAGTACAATTGTAATTATAATGTCTCCTCTGCAATAAACGGAGCCATACAACAAAAATACACACCAACCATTTCAGGCTGTTTTATAGTATCTATTCGCGACGCAAAAGGATGTACTGCTTATTCACCTGAATATTGTCAGGTAAAATCCAACACCCAAAATGATACTTCCATATGTTGGGGAACTAGCATAACCCTAAAAGCATCGGGAGCCATAACTTATAAATGGAAAAATGCGCAAGGAAATACAATTGGATCGGATAGCAGTATTACAGTAACACCTAATAATACTACAAGATATTTTATCAGCACCACCAGTTCTTTGGGTTGTGATCAAATTGATACCATAAATGTATTGGTACGTAACTTACCACCTATTCCTACTATTACAGTTGGAAATGTGTTAACCGCTAATAGTACACTTTCCGGAATCACTTATCAATGGTATAGTTATAATTGCAACACAAATACATCAACTCTAATAGTTGGCGCAACACAATCAACCTACACCCCAACTGCAAATGGCTGTTATGGTGTATCCATTACCGACAATAATGGTTGTAGCTCTTCTTCTTCTTCTGTAAGTTATATTATTGGCATTCACGAAGAAAATATGCCGGTTGGGTATGAAATCTTCCCTAATCCTGCCGATAATAACTTTACATTGAGCATAAATTCGGGGCTTGCTGAAAAATGTAATTTAAAAATATACGATATTACAGGCAGAGCAGTCATTGTTGAGCAATTTACTATTGGTCAAGGAACGAATCAAACCAAAAAAATAATTGACATCAGTCAGCTCCAAAGTGGAATCTATTATGTTGAATTAGTCGGAAGCAATGGTTCTGCCATTGTTAAGAAGTTAATAAAGGAGTAACTGAATTTAACCACTTATTCTTTAAATCCCACCACTTAATAAAAAAAGATAACCGGCTATAAAGGCCGGCTTTTTTTTGATCTATTTAGAACTAATTTGCAATAGTTCTTTAAAAATAAGGGTTTTGTTTAGTTCTAAAATCAAAAAAACTTAGGTAAAGCCGGTTTTACCAATCGGGGGATGGTATCCGGCTTACCTAAGTTTAATTGAAAATTATCAGAATGAACTTCTCTACCATAAAATATAAATCCTGAAAAAGGATTTACCTGCCGAAAGGCAACTTGTAGAATCAAGTATAAAAAATCAATAAATCCCGGGGCCATTTTTCAAGGGGTTGTTAAATGGTTTCCGGGATTTTTTTATTACCTTCTTAAAAATGGAGCAGGATATTAAAACAAACTAAAACTTATAGAGAATATTATTTTCTATACTACAATTTCATCTTCTAAATCGTTAAAGAATTTATATTCCATAAATCCATAACTTGAAATACTTTTTACTTTTATTTTTCCGCCATAAGCCTTGCGCCATTTCGAAAGCAAGCTTTTCCATAAAAAGCCTTTAGTAATAAAAGCTTCAATGTATGGATGAACATGAACGGTAACACTTTTTTGATTTTGTTCTTTTATGATATAACGCAAGGTGTTTTCAATTTGTTCAACAAATAACACGCTTGGCTGTACCTTTCCACTTCCTCCACAGCTCGGACAAACTTCCAAAACATCCACATTCATTTCAGGACGTACACGTTGACGGGTAATTTGTACTAAGCCAAATTTACTCGGAGGCAAAATATTGTGTTTTGCCCTATCGCTTTTCATTTCCTCCTTCAACCTGTCGTATAATAATTTACGGTTCTCCTGGTTGTGCAGATCAATAAAATCAATTACAATAATACCACCCATGTCGCGCAACCTCAACTGACGAGCTACTTCTGTTGCTGCTTCGAGATTAACTTCAAGCGCATTTGTTTCCTGACTGCTATCACTTTTTGCACGATTGCCACTGTTTACATCAAATACGTGCAAAGCTTCTGTATGTTCAACTATCAGGTAAGCACCGCTTTTCATGTTAACAGTTTTACCAAAAAGACCTTTTATTTGCCTGTCGATACCAAAATGATCGAAAATATTGGCTTTACCGGTGTATTGTTTTACAATATCAACTTTATTGGGTGCTATGTTTTTAAGGTAAGTTTTTACTTCATCAAAAACAGCAGTGTCGTTTACATGAATGCTATTAAAATTTTCATTCAACAAATCGCGTAAAATAGCATTGGTACGATCCATTTCTCCTAAAACACGCATAGGAGGTTGAGCCTCTTTAAGTGCTTTATAACATTGATCCCACTTTTTTATTAAATCATTGAGATCGTTTTCAATATCTGCAACTGTTTTTCCATCGGCTACTGTGCGCACAATCACTCCGAAATTTTTCGGTTTAATGCTTTGCATGAGTTCCTTTAATCTGCTTTTCTCTTCAGAGTTTCTGATTTTTTGTGATACAGATATTTTGTCGGAAAAAGGAATAAGAACAAGGTAACGTCCGGCTATAGAAATTTCAGTAGTAATGCGTGGCCCTTTTGACGAAATAGGTTCTTTGGCCACCTGAACCAATATATGTTGGCCACTTTGTACTACACTTCCAATTTTACCATCTTTAGGAATGTCCGGCTCGTTTTTAAAATACATTAAGTTCGATACATTTTGTTTACCGCTTTGTGTTAAGGTGGTAAACTTAATCATCGAAGCTGCTTGCGGGCCTAAATCAAGGTAATGTAAAAAGGCATCTTTCTCATAACCTACGTCAACAAAGGCAGCATTAAGGCCCGACATTACTTTTTTAACCTTTCCAAGGTATATGTCGCCTACAGCAAACCTGATGTTGTTGCGCTCTTTATGAAGTTCTATCAAACGTTTTTCGTTTAATAAAGCAATAACAGATTCGCCGGGTGTTGAATTTATAATTAGTTCGTAATTCACGTTTTAATATTATTTAAATGAAGGATTCTCGCACTATTTGTTTTCTTAGTTGCATTAGAATCTTCTTCATTTTAAGTTTATTTGAGCAGAGAAGTACTTGATATTTACCGACAGGAAACATTAAGTTTACACAAAACAGAAGAACGCATAAGAATAATGCGTTTTTCCCGACGTATTGAAACAATGAATAAACTGAAGTGAAATATCGCCATGACCGCTACAAATCTTATTTGTAAGGTGCTAATAATTAGGTAGAGCAAATTAAACCTGCTCTACCTAATATTCATGTCGAACTGTACAGTTAGGGAAAAAGATTATTTTTTCTTCTTGTGACGGTTTTTCCTTAGGCGTTTTTTACGCTTGTGAGTCGCCATTTTATGTCTTTTTCTTTTCTTTCCGCTTGGCATGGTAAAAAATTTTAATTGTTAATGATTAGTTTTTAATTTTTCTATGTATTTATTAATTTCTCC
>JAHEYE010000290.1 GCA_023251695.1 Sphingobacteriaceae bacterium
TTTAAAAGAAAAAGGAATTACAGTTGTACACGTTGTGAGCAATATAAAATTTGCATTAAAAAGTGAGGAAGCTGGTGTTGATGCCATTGTTGCAGAAGGTTTTGAGGCGGGTGGACATAATGGAAGAGAGGAAACCACTACGATGGTCTTAATTCCGCAAGTGCGTAAGGCAGTAAAAATTCCATTAATAGCGGCCGGTGGTATTGGTACAGGTGCCGGAATGGCTGCTGCTTTTGCTTTGGGAGCTGATGCTGTTCAGATAGGAAGCAGATTTGTTGCCACGCCTGAATCATCGGCGCATCAAAATTTTAAAGATGCGGTTGTAAAAGCAAAAGAAGGAGAAACAATTCTAACCTTAAAACAATTAACCCCTGTACGTTTAATTAAAAACGAATTCTATCAAAAAGTTTATGCGGCCGAACAACAAGGCGCAAGCGTCGAAAAAATTGCTGAAATTTTAGGACGCGCTCGAGCTAAAAAAGGCATGTTTGAAGGCAACTTAAACGAAGGCGAATTGGAAATTGGACAAATTAGCGGGGCAATTGATGATGTAAAACCGGCTGCCGAAATTGTGAAAGAAATTATTGAAGAATGTAAAGCTATAATTACAAAAATGCCGATTCAGATTAGTTGGTGATAGCTGTCTTTCCTGCTTTTTGTTTTACTTCTTCCATCCACACTAAGGCAGTTGCCTCATCAGAAAAAACTTTAATGGGAACGCCCGGTTTCATATAACTGATAAAAAAATTACCGATTATTTTGCTCACTTTTCCCGGCGCAATGATGGCCTTGCAAATTGCATTCTTAGTTACAGTTTCCGAAGCGGAAAGCTCGCGGGCTTTACGGGAAATACTCCCGACTTTTGGTGCGGTAAAAATAACCGTATATGGTTTTTCGTTTACAAAACTGTTTTTTGTATCATTTATTTTCAAAATATCGCTTTCTTCTAAGTGGGTATTTTCCTTTACAATAATCCTTACCAGATTACCCTTCAGCAACTCCACTTTGGCCTTCTCCAATTCAATACCATTAACTACTTTCATTTGAATAAAATAATGACCGAAATTAAGCTTTTTTTATCAATCTTATTCTAAATGCCCTATTAAAAATTAACGTAAATTTGACCAATGCCATTTTAAAGCTGTTGAATGATACAATTTGAAAAATTCAAGTTAAAAAACGACTTAACAGTGATTGTTCATCAGGACAAATCATCGCCAATGGCGTGTTTAAATATTTTATATGATGTTGGTGCGCGCGATGAAGATGAAAGCAAAACAGGCTTCGCCCATTTGTTTGAACATTTAATGTTTGGCGGCAGTGTCAATATTCCGAATTATGATGAGCCCCTGCAATTAGTTGGCGGCGAAAACAACGCCTTTACCACAAATGATATTACCAACTATTATTGTACAGTTCCCGCCGAAAATCTTGAAACTGCTTTTTGGCTCGAGAGCGATCGCATGTTAAGTTTAGCTTTTACCGATAGAAGTCTGGAAGTTCAGCGCAGCGTAGTTATTGAAGAGTTTAAACAACGCTATTTAAACCAACCTTACGGGGATGTTTGGTTATTATTGCGTCCGCTTTGCTACGAAGTTCACCCCTATAAATGGGCGACGATAGGAAAAGAAATTTCTCACATCGAAAATGCGACAATGAACGATGTGAAATCATTTTTCAAAAAACATTATCATCCCGGAAACGCAATCATGGTTGCAACCGGAAATGTTGAGCTGGAACAGGTAAAACAATTGTGTGAAAAATGGTTTGAACCAATCCCGGTAGTAGATAAGCCAAAACGCAATTTACCGGCTGAGCCTAAACAAACCGAAGCAAGAAAATTAACTGTTGAACGCGATGTGCCTGTAAGTTCCATTTACAAAGCTTATCATATGTGCGACAGGCGTGATAAAGATTACCACGCATTTGATTTATTGTCGGATATTTTATCAAGGGGGAATTCATCCCGTTTGTATAATGCTATGGTAAAAGAAAATCCTTTGTTCTCTGAGATCAATGCTTATGTAATGGGCGATTTTGATAAAGGCTTATTCGTTGTTTCCGGAAAATTAAGTGAGGGTGTTGAAATGGATACTGCTGAAAAAGCGCTCCTAAAAGAACTTGAAAAAGTAAAAACAGATTTAGTTTCAGATACCGAATTACAGAAATGTAAAAATAAGGTGGAGTCAAGTATTACGTTTTCTGAAACAGATATTTTAAATAAGGCCACTAATTTAGCCATTTCGGAATTACTTGGAGATGCTGAATTAATAAATGAAGAAATCGGGAAATATCTTGCCGTAAATACTTCTGATATAAAAAATATTGCCAATAAAGTTCTGAACGAAACCAATTGTTCTACATTGTATTATTTAAAAAAGTAGCCGCAGATTGCACAGATTTGCACAGATTTTAAAAAAACATGATATGATAGCATTTAAAGATACATTAAATCAAATCGCTAAATTGTCGCTGAGTCAGCAATTAGAAGCGGAGAAAAAATTGTTTTTGCAAAATCAGCATTATGATTTGAGTGTTTACAAAAACGAAAGACTAAATCATCTGAAAAAAATAAATTCGGAGAAAAAATTAAATTCATTGATTGAAGTCGTGAAATTTAATCAACCGCGCATCGCCGTTTTTCCGGGAAGTTTTTGTCCCTTTCACAAAGGACATTACAATGTTTTGCAAAAGGCTGAGAAAATTTTCGATAAAGTCATTATTGCGTTCGGGAATAATCCTGAAAAAGGCTCCCGTAAATGTATTATACCAAAAACTATTAAAAACCGTCAGATTTGTGAGTACAAGGGCTTGTTAACCGATTTCGTAAATTCTTTAAAGTACGACGTAACTGTTGTAAGAGGGTTACGCAACTCAACCGATTTTCAGTACGAGCAAAATCAATACCGTTATATTCAGGAATTAAAACCCGGGATTAAAATTATAAACATTTTTTGTGATAAGGAATTTGAACACATCAGCTCTTCCGGTATCCGTACACTCGAGCAATTTAAAAAGCACAAGCAATATCTTTTAGATTAATTGAATGACCGGTAGTTTGCTTAAAAACAAATTCAACCCGATTTATTTTATTGCATTTGCAGTCGCGCTCGTTATTGTTATTATCCGCTGCATAACAGTTCCTTTTGCGCACGACGAAGTTGCGACGTTCTATTATTATATTCAACCTGAAAGTTTTTTACCTTTTATATCTCATGTAGATGCCAACGGACATTTCTTAAACAGTTTCCTTGCCTGGATCGGCTTCAAACTTTTTGGCTCCTCTACTCTTGCTTTGCGGATTCCCTGCATTTTTGCGTTTTGTGTTTTAGGTTTTGGAATCTACAAACATTGTCAGACTTTAAACAGCAGCCTTTCAAAATTGATCCTAACAACAGCGTTCATTTTTTCGTTTAACATCATAAATTTCTATTCACTTTGCCGCGGATATGGCTTATCAATTTCCTTTTTAGTTCTTTCCCTTTATTATTTCTTTGGTTATTTGCAGAATTCGAAATTCAGCTATGTTGCGAAATTTATTTTGTTTGCGCAAATAGCTTTGTGTGCCAATTTAACTCTGGTTTTTACTTTACTAGTTGCAACTGGCATTATTATTTTATTCCAGATAAAAAGTAAGCAACTATTCAGTATAAAAAATTTAACATTACATGTTTTAAATCTCGCATTGGTTCTTTTTTGGGTGAAATATGCTTTTTACCTTCAGGAAAACGGTGCTTTGTATTACGGCAGCGGCAATCATAGTTATTGGAAAACCACTTTCGAATCTTTATTAGATATGGTTTTCATAAAACACATAGCCTCATATATTGCCGCGCTAATTGCCTTTACAATATTACTTGTGTTTTGGGGCATTCAGTTATTCAAGCACAAATTAAAATTTTTAAGTGGCAGTTCTTTTGGTTTGTGTTTTTTAATGTTGCTTTCTTTAATTGGAGCCTTTTATTTTTTGAAACTCTTTTTTAATGTCAATTATCCCGAGGACCGGACCGGCTTGTTTTTTTACGTTCTTTTTATTTTATCCATTGCGTTTATGCTGGATGAATTCGAATTAAAATCATTTTTCGTTTTCGCTTTTTTTC
>JAHEYE010000066.1 GCA_023251695.1 Sphingobacteriaceae bacterium
CTTCATGCGAAAAATTATCGCGCGCATCAAATCCATTTAATAATAATTGTTTGCTTTTATTATTGAGGAAATTATAATCCATGCCGAAAAAAGTGGCCGACTGGTTAAAAAACAAACTCTGCCTTAAGGCATAGTTTGTTGAAAGAAGTGCTGTGTCATTTACACGGCTCGCATAAAAATCCTCATTAAAAAACTGACCGTTATCATAGGTTTTATTATCAACCCTGTAAACGGTTTGCGTTGCGAAACGACCGATAAATTTTGTAAGCCCTCCACTATTCTCGTTCACAAAAATAGAAGGCCGCAAATTGAATGAAAAGCTTAATTGGTTCTGTAATACTTTTACGTATTGATTTGTTGGTGTGTAAACCCTTATAAATTTGGCCTGATCGCTATACTGCGCAATTTCAAATTCATTTAATTCCTTGATACCGTTTCCGTTGTAATCGTTCCATCCGTATTGGCCTTGTCCGGGCGAAACTTCTATATAATAAAATTCTTTTTTATTTTCTAAACCATAGCCCGTTTCATAAAACAAAGTAGAAGTAATAAATCCTCTGATGAAACGCGGACTATATTCTAAACGGCTTAACAAGGTATTATCCGGTTTTAAAGAAGTGCCCACTATATTCTTTGTCAAATGTAATTCGCGGTACGTAAAATATAAAGTGATGGGATGGTTACGCAAATTATAGATCCCCAATTGCAAACCGATGTTTTGTGCGTAGGTACTGTCTTTTATTTCCTGACTATACGCCTGCTTATCCCTTCGTTCCCTGTAAAATAATTTAATTTTATTCGAACTTGAATCGGTGTTAGAAATACTTGCTTCCCAATCCCAAAACTGGTACGTACGCGGCATAAGCGTATGTGTGAGACTGGATTTGAAAATATTGTTTTCGAATTCATCACTTAAGGATAAACGCACTTTGCCAATGCCTTGTGATATCAGAGTTTTATGACGGTAAAAAGCTGTATTAATTGGATTGTTATTGGTAGTTAGATAAGAGCCGGAATAATCTGAAATAAATTTCCCCTTCGTAAAACGGCCACCTAATTGTTGTTTGTAGCCTTCAAAAAAACTTCCCTCCTGAAACGTGTTGAATCCATATATAAGGCGGTAACGGTTTGTTTTTTCAATGCCCACCTCAGCAGAAGCAATGTGTTGGTCGGTATTTATCTTATCCACATATGGCCGGTTCCAATCGCGCTGAAATTCAATAGAACGAAAACGTTCAACCTGCGTAAAATTTTGTTGTATATACTCGTAATTAAAATTATAAATAGCTTTTGCGGGTTGCCTATCCGTTGTATCACTTTTTAGTAAAGATTTATTCAGGCTTTTTAATTTATAGCCATAGCCTTCATCGTTTTTACTGTCGTACGGACTAAACGTATTGATATCATTTTTGGTATAAGCTCCTTCCATTACTAAATGATGGTTCGGATTAAAATTATATTCGAAGCCGCCTGTTGCCATTTGATTTTGCTTAGGTGTTACCAATGGGATTAGCGGTTCATAATTCCCTTGCGGCACACCGCCTACAGGAGCCACCCATTTAAACACTTTTCCGTTTGCAGTGGAAGTAATCTGAACATAATTTCCTTTAAAGGCACCAACAATCGAAAAACGAACACGGTATTTTGCGCTATCGGCATTGGTTGAATAAACAAAGATTCCCGGGTATAAAACACTGCTCACTGTAGTATCCTTTTTCCAATAAAAAACTTCCGAGTCGTTAAACGAGGCTAACTCGGCGCCGGAATAAACCGCCTTGCTTAAGGTATCACCGATATTGAACATTACTTTTTTCTGATCTTGCGTTAAAACCTGTTGCAGCGAACGGTTTTTATTGTCTTGCTCGCTGAAAAAATTTCCGAAAATTTTCAGCCGCCCAATCTCTACTTCCTCACCAAAAAAAGCAAGCGAACGTCCGTAATTTCTTTCGGCGTACTGAAATTCTGATGTTATCCGTTTGTCTTTTGTAATAATTTGTTTTGCTGTAAACGTTAATTCAGCTGTATTATAATCAATAATGTAATCGTTTTCCTGTCCACGCTGTAATAATTTTCCGTCGATATAAATTTTTTCTGTGCCGGATAAAACAATAATGAAGGGTTCGTTATTGGCACCTGTTAAGCGGTAAGGTCCTTGATTGTTTTCGGTACCAATAATTACATTGCGGGCAAATTTCCCTTTGGAAACCGCGCCGGCTACCTGCGTTCTGAAAATAATCGGCTTCTTTCCAGAACTGTCTTTATACGCATTCGAAATATAAGCGCCCTGTGCTCTTTTGTAAAAATTCATGAAATAAGAATTAGCGGGGCGTGATAATTGATAATCACCCACAATTAATTTTGTATTGTAATTAGAGAGTTGGATAAACACTTTATCAAATTCCTGCAATTGCGCGGTGGTTCCATCGGCCTGAAAAGGAATATTGTTGTCGGTAGCTGCCATTACCATATCAATTTCGGGAGTTAATTTTCCGCTTACCTGTAAATTTAAATTCGAATTCACCACAACGTCCTGATTATTTCCGAAAGTAATTCCCCTGCTGATGCTTCCGTTTTTATTCAGACCATCATTCATAAATAAATTATTTGTATTTGGCGGGTCGTTAAAAGAAATACTAAAAGGGTTTTGTGGCCGCGAAAGGTCTTTTGTTACCAACGAAGGATCTTTGTGATAATAATTTTTCTCAAAATTGTATGGGAAGGTTTTATAGCTTACAACAATTCCATCCGGGCGTTCACTCCCTTTTTCAAAAATTATGGCATGGCGTTTATAATCAATTTTATATTTAAGTGTGGAGTCGTTTATACTGATGCTTCCCGGAACAAGACTCAGGGAATCGATGTAAATAGTATCTTTTGATGTTATGAATAATTTTGTTTTCTGTAGTTTACTTAATTGCGCAAACAAGGCTCCTGTAACGAAACAGAATACAAAAAGAAAGAGCCTTTGTTTAGTTTTCACAATAAATTTTATGTTTTTAAAGATAGGAAATAACCTTTTGACCTTCATTAAAGAATTGGAAATACTCCCTGAGAATCATATAATTTAAAACGTGAAAAAGGCTCTTAAAATTGTGTTTGCGGGGCCATATTAAATTGATAATTTAGAGCCGGATTCATTTAAATGAAGAGGATTATTACTTATAACGTTAACGGAATAAGGGCTGCAATGGGAAAAGGCCTGATAGACTGGATGAAATCGGCACAACCCGATATTTTATGTGTTCAGGAAATCAAAGCTTCGCCTGAACAGGTTGCTGTTTTTGAATTTGAAGAATTGGGTTATCATCATTACTGGTATCCTGCACAAAAAAAAGGATATAGCGGGGTTGCTATTTTTTCGAAGCAAAAGCCTGATAAAATCGAATACGGGTGTGGCATTCCTGAATACGATTTTGAAGGACGGGTGATAAGAGCGGATTATGGTGACACATCTGTGATTAGCGTTTATCATCCCAGCGGTAGCAGTGGCGACGAAAGGCAGGCTTTTAAGATGCAGTGGCTCGTTGATTTTCAGAAATACATTAAAAATTTAGAGAAAACCCGGCCAAAACTTATCCTATCCGGCGATTATAATATCTGTCATAAAGCCATTGATATTCACAACCCCGTTTCAAATGCAAACACCTCCGGATTTCTGCCTGAAGAAAGGGAATGGATGGAGCAATTTATACAATCGGGCTTTATTGATACCTTCCGATATTTCAATAAAGAACCTCATCAGTACAGCTGGTGGAGTTACAGGGCCGGGTCGAGAGGTAAAAATTTAGGATGGCGTATTGATTATAATATGGTTAGCAAAAACCTTGAAAACCAACTCAAACGCTCGGTAATTCTGCTCGAAGCAATGCATTCCGACCACTGTCCGGTACTCTTAGAAATCGGCTTTTAAAGGGCCTTTCCCCTTAAAAGGGTGAATTATAAAATTATTACTAAAAAAATTAGTTATTTTTACTTAAAAGGTTAATTTTGTGCAGTATAACAGTTTATTTTAGCTCTGTATGAATAAATATTTTGGCGCAATAATAATTCCGGTTTTGGCTTTAGGAATTTTAAGTTCCTGTGGTGGCGGTGACGATAAAGATCATGGCGGTTCAGAAGCAAAAGGTGGTGTTTATTTAGGTGGTGTTGTCCGCCTGAATGAAGTAGAAAACATTAAAAGTATTTTCCCGATTTCAATTAACGATCAAGTGAGTTTTCACCTTGCGGCGCAAGTTTACGAAGGGCTGGTAAAATTCAATCAGGTTGATTTAAGTTTAATGCCTGCTGTAGCAACCCGCTGGGATGTTTCTGCTGATCAAACCGAATACATATTTCACTTACGCCAAGGGGTAGTTTTTCACGACGACCCTTGTTTTCCTGAAGGAAAAGGAAGACTTGTAACTGCCAATGATTTTAAATTTATTTTCGATAAGCTTTGTGTTTCTGATCCTGTAAATAATTTATTTGATTATACTTTTAAAGACCGTGTTGCCGGAGCAAATGAATGTTTTGATGCTTCAAAATCAGGTAAGAAAATCGGTTGTTCGGGTGTAAAAGTTTTAAATGACTCTACACTTTCCATTAAATTAGCTCATTCAGATCCGAGTTTCATGAATATTTTAGCAATGCCTTGCGGATACGTTTATCCTCAGGAAGCTTTCGCGAAATATGGTGCCGACATGCGTACCAAAACTTGCGGTACCGGTCCGTTTGTAGTTGAAACTGTAAAAGAAGGTGAAGTGATCATCATGAAGAAAAACCCGAATTACTGGGGTGTTGATGCTAATGAGAATAAATTACCTTATTTAGATGGTATCAAATGGAATTTTATCCGTGAAAAACAAGCGGAAGTATTAGAATTCAAACGTGGAAACTTAGATATGATTTACCGCATTCCGGTTGTCATGTTCCACGAATTAATGGGAGATTTAGAACATGCCAAAGAGCGTAAATCTGAATTCAATATTTTAAATTCAACAGCTTTAAACACCAATTACTACGGTTATAATTGCATGAGCCCTATCTTCTCTAAAAAAGAAGTTCGTCAGGCATTTAACTACGCTATCGACCGTCAGAAAATTGCTGATTTTACTTTACAGGGAGAAGTTAATCCTGCAAACTACGGAATTGTACCTTACAGCGAAGCATTTGAAAAAGCAGGTTACGATTACAAAATGGTTGGCGGTTATAATTACGATCCTGACAAAGCAAGAGAATTATTAAAACAAGCGGGTTATCCCGGCGGAAAAGGTTTCCCGAAATTAACGCTTGAAATTAATCCGGGTGGGGCCGACCGTAACGTATTAACTGCTGAGGTTATACAGAGGATGTTGAAAGAGAATTTAAATGTTGAGGTGGAAATTAATACAGTTCCTTTCGCCGAGCATATCGAAAATGTACAAACTGCAAAAATTGATTTCTTCCGTTATGCCTGGATTGCTGATTATCCGGATCCTGAAACTTTCTTAGCCCTGTTTAACGGAGAGAACGTACCTGCAACATTACAAGAGAAATCCTTCACCAACTTCGCACGTTACAAGAGCAAGCGTTTTGATTCACTTTATAATGCAGCGCGTTTTGTGAGCGATAAAGCACAACGTTTTAAAATGCTATCGGAGGCTGAAAAAGTAATGGTTGAAGACGCTCCGATTATGCCGATTTATTATGATGAGAATTTCCGTCTTGAGCATTTAAACGTGCGCAACTTGCCTGAAAACTCAATGAATTATATGGATTTAACTACTACTTATCTGATTCCTCTGGATAAGATGAAAAAGAAATAGTTCCCGGATAATAATCATTTTTAAAAACCCTGTTCAGATTTGAACAGGGTTTTTTATTTTTATATCTTTAAAATGTGATGGCTTTACAGGAACATATCATTATAGTTGCAGGTGGCAGCGGAAAGCGCATTAAAGCTAACATTCCCAAGCAATATATTGTTGTAAATGGTAAACCGCTTATTACTTATACGATTGAGGTTTTCTTTAAATACAATCCTGATATTCATATGTATATTGTTGCGCATAAAGATTATCTCAGCTATTTAAATGAACTTTTAAAGAACTATTTTCCCGACAAAAAAATTCATACTACAACAGGCGGCGAAACGCGTTTTGAATCCGTAAAAAAAGGGTTGGTCCTTATAGAAGCAGATGGCTCAGTTGTCGGTATTCACGATGCTGCCCGCCCTATGGTAAGTGTTGAAACTATAAAACGTTGTTTTGAAACTGCTGCACAAAAAGGAAATGCCATTCCTGTTGTGAATGTGAATGAAAGCATCAGGGTTATTGAGAATAACAGTAATAAAGCCATTAACCGTACTAATTATAAAATTGTTCAAACCCCGCAATGCTTTAACGCAACAGCAATTAAAAAAGCCTTTGAACAGGATTACAGCAGTTTATTTACTGATGATGCCAGTGTTTTGGAAAAGAGCGGCGAAAAAATTATTCTGGTTGAAGGCAACACCGAAAATATCAAAATCACACACGATACCGATTTGATTCTGGCCCAACATCTTTTAAAATGAGTACCGAAGAAATTGCCGACTGTTTAGAGCTCACTGCTAAACTCATGGAGCTGCATGAAGAAAATCCTTTCAAAGTAAAAGCCGTTGCGAACGGCGCCTACAAATTATCGAAAACGCGTATTGAGCTTCACGGAAAATCCCAATCTGAAATTGAACAAATTGAAGGCATAGGAAAAGGTATCGCCTCTAAAATTACAGAGCTGCTTGCAAAAGGAACAACCACCGAATTAGAAGAACTCAAAAGCAAAACCCCTCAGGGTGTTATTGAGATAATGGGCATCAAAGGCCTTGGTCCGAAAAAAGTTAGACAACTCTGGCAGGAATTGAATATTGAAAGCATTGGTGAATTATTATATGCCTGTAACGAAAACCGTCTTGTTGATCTGAAGGGCTTCGGAACTAAAACACAAGACAGCATCAGGCAAAACATAGAGTTCGCTATTAGTAATTCAGGGAAATTACATTATGCTAATGCTGAAAAAATTGCCAACAACCTTTTGAATTCACTGAAAAAAGTAAAAGGTGTTTTTGAGGAAGTTTCTTTTACGGGTGAATTAAGGCGGAAAAACGATATCATTACAAAAATAGAATTGCTTTGCTCGGTGAGCGATATGGAGCGTGCAAAAACAGGCTTGGTTAACGCCGGTTACGAGGAAGACCCTCAGGTTGAGAATTCTTTTGTTTCAAAAAACACTGCTTGTCCGGTTTACATTTACCTCTGCCTGACTGATGATTTTTACAAAGAACTTTTTTTAAGTACAGGCTCCGGTGATTTTGTAAATGATTTTTTAGAAGTTGAAATGGAATCGCCTGCTTCAGAAGAAGAAATATTTGAAGCTTTAAACCTTCAATATGTTGAACCGGAATTAAGAGAATCACAAACTATTATTGCTTTGGCAGAGCAGAATAAAATTCCACAGCTTGTTGAATACAAAGATTTAAAAGGCATTCTGCATAACCACAGCACTTACAGCGATGGCATGCATTCGTTGGAAGAAATGGCGGTGCATTGTAAGAATCTTGGTTTCGAATATTTAGGCATTTGCGACCATTCGCAATCTGCTTTTTATGCGCAGGGATTAAAACCTGAAACTGTTCTGGTTCAGCAAAAGGAGATTGAAAAACTGAATAAGCAATTAGCACCGTTTAAAATTTTTAAGGGAATTGAAAGCGATATTCTGAACGATGGCCGTTTGGATTATGAAGAAGAAATTTTAAAGACCTTTGACTTTGTTGTAGCTTCTGTTCACTCGAATTTAAAAATGACGGAAGAAAAAGCGAACGAACGTTTACTAAAAGCAATAGAAAATCCTTACACCACCATTTTAGGTCACCCAACAGGAAGATTATTGTTGGCTAGACAAGGGTATCCTATTAATCACAAAAAAATAATTGATGCTTGCGCCGCTAACGGTGTAATAATAGAATTAAACGCTCACCCCTACCGTTTGGATATTGATTGGAGCTGGATTCCTTATTGTCTCGAAAAAGGCGTAAAAATTTCAATTAATCCTGACGCCCACCAAAAAGAGGGCTATTCGGATATGCATTATGGTATTAACTCGGCCCGGAAGGGAATGCTTGACAAAATTAATTGTTTCAACGCTTTAAACCTGTCTGAAATAGAAAACTATTTTGTTTTACGGAAGAATACGGTAAAGTAATTTCACAATTATTCATTATATTTATTCAAACAATCCTTTTCAAATTAACCAATGCCTATCATCAATTCCATAGCATCCTGGCTCATGAAAAAGCGAATGCATCAGATAGAGCTGTTTGTTAAATACCCGCATGATGTTCAGGAAGAATGGATGTTACGTTTGATACAAGACGCAAAAGATACAGAGTTCGGCAAACGCCATCATTTCAGTTCTATAAAAGACTACAGTCAATTTAAACGCAATATTCCTTTACAGGATTACGAAAGTTTAAAACCTGCGATTGACCTCACCCGGCGTGGCGCTCAAAATTTATTATGGCCCGGTGAAATTAAATGGTTTGCCAAAAGCAGCGGCACTACCGATAAAAGTAAATACATTCCTGTTAGTAACGAGTCGCTCGATGGTTGTCATTATAATGCAGGGCGCGATATGGTAACCCTGCATTGCATCAATAATCCCGAAACATTATTATTTACCGGTAAAAATCTTGCTCTTGGCGGCAGTTATAAAACTGATGTGTTTGGAAATTACAATTCCTTTCATGGCGATGTAAGCGCCATCATTATTCAGAACTTACCCATGTGGGCCGAATTTTTCAGGGCGCCTGATGTTAACATTGCTTTGATGGATGAATGGGAAAGTAAAATTGAGAAAATGGCAGAGAGTATGATGAATGAAAATGTAACCAGTTTAGCCGGTGTGCCCAGCTGGATGCTCGTGCTTCTCAAAAAAGTATTGCATTTCAAGAAAGTTAAAACAATCCGTGAAGTGTGGCCCAATCTTGAAGTTTATTTTCATGGCGGTGTTAATTTTGCGCCTTATAAAGAACAGTTCAAACAAATCTTCGATAACGATAAAATAAATTACATTCAGATGTACAGCGCATCGGAAGGATTTTTTGGGATACAGGATGTTAAAGGCAATGATGATATGCTGCTGATGTTAGATTACGGCATTTTTTATGAGTTCATTCCGATAGAAGATGTAGGACTCGAAAATCCGCGGGTATATAATCTTTCTGAAGTAAAAACAGATGTTAATTACGCTATTGTCATCACAACAAATGCGGGCCTATGGCGTTATCAGTTGGGTGACACTATTCAGTTTACAGATTTGAATCCTTACCGCATCATTGTTTCAGGACGTACCAAGCATTTTATAAACGCATTTGGCGAAGAGGTTATGGTACACAACACCGATCAGGCCTTATTAAAAGCCTGTCAAAAAACAAGCGCGATGGTATCAGATTATACTGTAGCGCCGGTGTACATGAATGAAAGCAGCGGCTCGCACGAATGGCTCATTGAGTTTGAAAAAGAACCCGATGATCTGAATAGTTTTATTACTGAACTGGATGCAAGTTTAAAACAACTGAATTCTGATTACGAAGCGAAACGCTATAACGATTACGTTTTAAAATCGCCGCTCGTAAAATTATTACCGAAAGGCAGTTTTTATAATTGGATGAAATCGCAAAACCGCCTGGGCGGACAATTTAAAGTACCGCGCTTAAATAATGGCAGGGAGTATGTAGAAAGCATTAACAAATCTATTTTGTGAAAAATTATTTCAAATGCATTTTAATTAGTTGTGTTTTCTTAATAGGAAGTGCTTTTGTGTTCACTAAAGAAAAAACACTTTTCACCATTCAAACAGCTTTTAATTTATTTACAACCGATAATCTCACGAATAGTTATTTTGTGAAGGGCGAAGAAATAATAAAATATAATCCGGGCGGAAAACAATTACTCAAATACAGTAATAAGCGTTATGGAAGAGTAACAACTATCGATGCTACCAATCCCTTGAAAGTGCTTTTATATTATAAAGACTTCCAACAGATTGTTTTTCTTGATAACCAGTTATCGCAAAACGGAACGGTTATTTCGCTCGAGAGTTTAGGTTACGAGCAAACCGATTTGGTATGTACCTCTTTCAACAACAGTTTCTGGATCTACAACAAACAAAGCAATGAGCTCTTACGTTTTAACGAGAACTCACAACAAATTGCTAAAACAGGAAATTTAAAACAATTGTTGCGGGCCGACCTTAAACCTGATTTCATGATCGAACAAAACAGCTTCCTGTATCTTAATTGTCCTGATTTAGGTATTTATGTGTTTGACATGTACGGCACCTTTAATAAAATAATCAGTCTGCAGAAACTGCCGGCATTTCAGGTTAATGATAACATACTTTACTATTACAGAGACACGAAACTTTGCTCGTACGATACAAAGGCATTTGAAGAAAAATGCATTTCTTATAACGATAGTTTACTGAAAAATGTACGGCTCGAAAAAGACCGCTTATTCTTCCAGTATAAAGATTCCGTTAAGGTGAAGGAGAATCTTAGTCAGTAATAAGATTTTGTTGTTTAGAGTTTAGCGCTAATTATTTTCTCAGAATATTAATCTGGAAAAAGAAAAACCCGGAACCCGGAATAGTAAACCCGGAATAATACTACTGAACGATAATTGTTTCTTCAGCAGTTTTACCTTCTTCAAGTTTGATCATCCCTTTCGATGTTTTGGAATTAACCGTTGCATTTATATCAAAAATGGCAGGCAATTTAAAAACAAAAGAAACTCTTCCGTTATTATCGGTTACACCGTGTGCTTTAATGTCGCCCTCTACGTTTTTCTTTACTTCAGCATAAAGCGTAACATCAGCGCCCTTTACACTTTCACCGTTTGCATCTTTACAAATAATGGTGGCTTTGCACTCGGTGTTTTTCGGACAAGAGCATAAAATAATTTGTGTTGCAAAAAGTGTTGCGATAATTTTAATTGAAGTTTTCATTTCCATGGATTTTAGTATCTCTAATTTACAAAATCACTTGTAGGAAGGCCCTATTGTTCACTAATTCATTATCGCCATTCACTAAATCGCTCCTCTATCAATTAAAGAGGTGAATTAAGCCGGAAAACGGCTGAAAAAGTACTTAACTAAATGGAAATCACCCCACTATTTTTATTGACTAATGGTCTAAAATTTGTATTTTTGGGACTTATTTTTAAGAATGGCCAAGTTCAATTCCCTTAAGGTTAAAGACATTAAACGCGAAACGGCAGATGCGGTATCAGTTGCTTTTGATGTGCCTCCTACCCTACAAATTCCTTACCAATACAAACAAGGACAATACATTACTTTAAAACTTACTATTAATGGCGAAGAGCTTCGTAGGTCGTATAGTATTTGTACAAGTCCGTATACTGAAAAAGAATTGCGTGTTGCCATTAAAGAAGTAAAAGATGGAAGAGCCTCTTCATACATTAACCAAAAATTAAAAGTTGGTGATGTGATTGAGGTGATGACGCCGATGGGAAGTTTTCATTCGGTATTATCGGGTAACAATAAAAAGAACTATGTGTTGTTTGCAGGTGGAAGTGGTATTACACCGATGATGAGTATTTTAAAAAGTATTTTACATATTGAGAAACAAAGTAAGGTTACTTTAATTTATGCGAACCGTGATGAAGAGGCTACTATTTTTAAAACTGAGTTAGAAAAAATTGCTTCAGAAAACGGGGAGCATTTTAAATTGGTTAATGTTTACGATAATCCTAAATCTCAGGTGCCGGATTTGTTGAAAGGAATTGTTACTACCGACAAAGCAAAAGCATTAATTGAAAATTACGGCGGTGCTAAGGCTGATGAATATTTTATTTGCGGCCCTGGCCCTTTAATGGAAAATATTAAAACAACTTTAGAAGGATTAAAAGTCGCCAAAGAAAAAATTCACATCGAATATTTTACTGCCGTTGCTGATGCGGTTGCAAAAGCAGAAGGCATTGGTAAAAATGTAAAAAGTAAAATTACCATTCTACAATACGGTATTGAAACCCATTTTGATTTGGATACCGAAGGCGCCAGTATTTTAGATGCGGCCATTGATGCAGGTGTTGATGCCCCATTCAGTTGCAAAGGCGCAGTGTGTTGTACTTGTCGCGCTAAATTAATTGAAGGTCAGATAAAAATGGACGCTAATTTTGCATTGACTGATGCAGAAGTTGCCGAAGGTTTTATTTTAACCTGCCAATCGCACCCGCTTACCGAAAAGGTTATTGTGGATTACGACGCTTAACCTCCCCCGGTTCGCTCACGAACCGTCCTCTCCTCTAAGCAGAGGAAATACCCGGATCTGAATTAAATTCCGAAAATGCTACAAATTGTAGCAAGGAATTTCCTCCAAGCATACTACTTTTAAATTATCATTCCGGGACGAATTGACTTTCAGTTTCAATTCACAAAATTTTTATAAACATTAACTACTGACGTTGGACTTTCCAGGAAGGCAAATACGGAGAATAAAGATATTTCCGTTAATGAAATTGCTTAATTGGAAAGTCCTACGTCAGACAGAATTTTAATTGAAATGATATTTTACGTATACGTACTTCAAAGTGAGATGGATGGTATGTTCTATACCGGCTTCACTACTAATTTAAACCGACGGCTCTCTGAGCATAACAATGGGCGATCCGTTTCCACTTGTTGGAGGCGGCCATTCAAATTGGTTTATGCAGAAATATGTTTTGATCGGGAAGACGCTTTACGAAGGGAAAAATATCTTAAGTCAGGCAGTGGAAAAATTTATTTACATAAACGGTTAATCTTCTATCTTTCCGGGAAAAAGATAATTGACCTACGAAATGTTGAAGCTATACCTGAAAAAATAGAAATCTATGATAACACAAATTGAAATGCATCACGGCTTGTTGGAGGATAAGCCCCGTTTATTTTTAAAATTCCCTTTTGATACGGAAACAATAAATTTTGTAAAGAATTTAGAGGGGGTGAAATGGAGCAAGAGTAAAAAAGTCTGGCATGTGCCCTATAATGATGACATGCCATTGTTAGTGATTAATTTTTTTGCCTTAAAAGGGATAAAGGTTGATTACATGAATGAAAATGCCCCTTCACCAAAGCCCATTACGCCAATTAAAAAACCGAGCGCTGAGCTTGAATCGTTAAGCAAGGATGTTACACATAAGATACGCAGCTTTAAGCAGTGGATGCGGTCGAGGCGATACAGTGAAAGTACGATTGATACTTATACTGACGCATTGGGCTTATTCTTGCGCTTTTATTCTAAGAAAGAGGTTCATGAAATCAGTAATGATGACCTTATTGTTTTTAATAATGAATACATAATTAAAAACGGGCTCTCATCCTCCCATCAGAATCAGGTCGTGAATGCGATAAAATTATTTTTTAGAACAGTACAAAATACAAAGATGAATCCGGAATTAGTTCATCGTCCGAAAAGAGAAAAGGTTCTGCCAAATGTTTTAAGTAAAGAAGAAGTTAAGCTGATTTTAGAAGCGCACGGCAATATAAAACATAGGGCCATGTTAAGTTTAATTTATAGTTGTGGTTTGAGAAGAAACGAATTACTTAATTTAAAATTGAATGACATAGATTCAAAAAGAGGTTTAGTTATTATAAGAAAAGGGAAGGGAAGAAAAGACAGAGTAACTCCCTTATCGGAAAAAGTGCTGATAATGTTGCGCGATTATTTTAAAGCTTACCAGCCAAAAAACTGGCTATTTGAAGGGCAAAGCGGTGTTGGGCAATATGATGAAAGGAGCCTTGCTAATGTTTTAAAACAAGCTCTCGAAAAAAGTAATATTAATAAACCGGTGAGTTTGCATTGGTTGCGACATAGTTTTGCAACTCATTTGTTGGAGAATGGAACCGACCTGAGGTATATTCAGGAAATATTGGGCCATAGCAGCAGCAAAACAACTGAAATATATACCCATGTAAGTAATAAAAGCATTCAAAAAATAGTTTCCCCGTTTGATACATTGTAATAAAATGGTTAAATTTAACTTAGCGAACAGGGTGATAAAATCACCCCCATCTTGCCAAAATGGAAGGATGGGGGCCAAAAATTCACCCCCATAAGCTAGTTAGGCGGCATTATAATGACACGACAATTATTCATATTCTGTTTGACACTTCTCGCACTTAATAGTCGTGGACAAAAATTCGTAGACAAAATCAATAAAGACAGTCTCAGCAAGACAATCGTCGAATTAAATGTTATTCTTATAGACAACCTAAAGACAACAAAACTTCCACCAGACTGCGGGGTATTTCAACCACAAAATATGACATTTAAATATGAAGTAATCAAGGTTATTAGTGGTGACTATAAAGCAAAGACAATTC
>JAHEYE010000291.1 GCA_023251695.1 Sphingobacteriaceae bacterium
GATACAAGAATTGACGGCAGCTGGGACGGTTGCGGGGGTTATCATTACAGTGACAGTATTATTTATGGATTTTCGCACACCCATTTAAGTGGGACAGGCGTTAGTGATTATGGAGATATTTTATTAATGCCAATGTTAGGCGCAGCGAGTATAGATAACAAAATATATTCTTCAAAATTTTCCCATCTTAAGGAAAAAGCAAGCGCCGGCTATTACGAAGTTTTTTTAGAAGATGATAAAATAAAAGCTGAATTAACTTCCACCCTGCGTACGGGCATCCACAGGTATACATTTCCTAAATCCGGAAAGGCTAGTATTGTTTTAGATCTTTTGCATCGGGACAAAACCATATTAACAAATTTAAATGTTATTGATAGTGTAACCGTTTCCGGAACAAGAATCAGTGAAGCGTGGGCCAAGGAACAATATGTTTATTTTGTGATCAAATTTTCGAAGCCGTTTAAAAAAGTACAATTTGCTTCACATAAAAAACTTAAAGATAAACTTGAAAATAATGAAAATGCCGAAGGCGCGGTTTTTGAATTTGATATTAAAGACCAAGAATCTCTTCTAATAAAAGTCTCCATTTCCGGTGTTGATATTGTGGGGGCTTTGCTAAATATGAAATCCGAAGCTCCTCATTGGGATTTTGAAAAATATAAAGAAAATGCAGAGCAAGTATGGAACAAAGAATTATCGAAAATTGAAATTCAAGGGAATGATAAAAATGAACTCACTAAATTTTATACAGCCTTATATCATTGTATGATTCATCCGAGCACGAACATGGATATTGATAACCGCTACCGCGGCCGTGATAATCAAATTCACACGGCAAAAGGATTTACTTATTATACTGTGTTTTCTTTATGGGATACCTTCAGGGGCTTACATCCCTTATTTACAATTATTGACCGCAAACGCACAAGCGACTTTATAAATACTTTTTTAAAACAATACGAAGAAGGAAAACGATTACCGATTTGGGAACTTTCTTCTAACGAAACAGAGTGCATGATTGGCTATCATTCCGTTTCAGTAATTGCAGATGCCTTCACTAAAAATATTTTTGGTTACGACAGCCTAGCTATTTACAAGGCCATGAAAGCTGCAGCAAATTATACAGGTTATGGGGCGCCCGCTTACGAAAAACAAGGTTATTTACAAATAGATGACGAGCACGAAAGCGTTTCCAAAACTTTAGAATATGCTTATGATGATTGGTGTATTGCGCAAATGGCTCAAAAATTAGGGCAAACAAAAGATTATGGTTATTATTCCAAACGGGCACAAGCTTATAAAAACATGTTTGATAGTTCTACAGGTTTTATGAGGCCGCGGAAAAACGGTAATTGGTTAAACCCCTTCGATGCAAGTGAAGTGAATAATCATTTTACTGAAGCCAACAGCTGGCAATATTCCTTTTTCGTTCCGCAGGACATTAATGGACTAATAAAACTGCACGGCGGTGATGCTGCGTTCGAAAAAAAATTGGATGAATTATTTTCCGCATCAAGTAAAACCAGCGGAAGAGATCAGGCCGATATAACAGGCTTAATCGGACAATACGCTCATGGGAATGAACCAAGTCATCACATGGCCTATCTGTATAATTATGTTGGCAATCACAAAAAAACTGTTCAACGCACCCGGCAAATTTTAAAAGATTTTTACAAAAACGATCCGGACGGACTTATAGGAAATGAAGATTGCGGACAAATGAGTGCCTGGTATGTGCTAAGTGCGATTGGAATTTACCAGGTGTGTCCGGGTTCACCCGAATTTGCCCTCGGTCTTCCATTATTTGATAAAATAAAAATTCATTTAGAAAACGGAAAAATATTTGAAATTGAATCTCCTAAAACCAGTACAGGAATGGAGAGCAATAACGTGACTTATGTAAGTTTAAATTCGAAAATCAGTTACCGTTCCTTCGTAACTTATAAAGAAATTTTTGATGGCGGAAAACTAACCTTTGGCTTTATTCCTCCAAAAGACAAAGCGCTTGTGTTTGGAAAAGATAAAAGTATGCGGCCCAGAACTGAAATTAAAGGTGATGAAATTATACCTGTTCCGGTTATAAAAAGTGAGTCAAAATCATTCAAGCAAAAACAGGAAATAACAATTTTAGGTGGGGAATTGAAAACAAAAGTAGTCTACACAAATAACGGAGCAGAACCTACAAAAAAATCGAAGCAGTATTTAAAACCATTTCAAATCGACACAACCTGTACTATCAAATCAAAAATATTCTCCGAAATAGATAGCAGCAAAACCATAAGTGCCAGTTTCTTTAAAGTCCCGAATAATTATTCAGTTACGCTGAACTGCAAATACAACAAACAATATACGGCCGGCGGAGACGGAGGGATAATTGACGGCATATACGGGGAAACAAATTGGCGAAAAGGCGAATGGCAGGGTTACCAAGGACAAGATTTTGATTGTGTGATCGACATGGGCTCCCATAAATTAATTAATAATATTAGCAGTAACTATTTACAGGATACCAGAGCATGGATTGTGTTTCCGGCGGTTGTAGAATTTTATTCCTCTGTCGACGGTGTGAACTTTACACCTTTGGCTCGTCAGGTTAATCCGGTTCCGGCAAATGATTATGAAGTACAACTTAAAAAATTTGAATTTAAATTCGAAAAACCAACAAAAGCCAGATATGTTAAAGTGGTAGCTAAAAATTTTGGCAAATTACCCGAATGGCACTTGGGCGCGGGTGGCGATGCCTTTATTTTTATTGATGAAATAGAAATAAAATAAAGCGTTTATCTTCCGTATATTTGTACCTGATTTGAGCTTCCAAAACAAATATTGTAATAGTCTTACCGAATATTCCCGCTTTTTAACCCGTGAAGTTAAGATTGGTGATTTACTAATGGGGGCGCATCATCCTATCCGTATTCAAAGTATGACAACAACAGATACAATGGATACAAAAGCAACTGTTGAACAAAGTATCAGAATGATTGAAGCAGGATGTGAAATTGTAAGGATCACTGCGCCAAGTTTGAATGAAGCAAAAAATTTAGAGCTGATTAAAAAAGAATTAAAAGCCAGCGGTTACAATACCCCCATTTGTGCCGATATACATTTTACACCTAATGCCGCCGAATGGGCAGCGCGAATTGTAGAAAAAGTTCGTGTTAATCCCGGTAATTACGCCGACAAGAAAAAATTTGAGACGATAGATTATACTGATGCAGGTTACGAAGCCGAATTAGAAAGAATAAGAACACGCTTTACTCCTTTGGTAAAAATTTGTAAAGAATTCGGAACTGCTATGCGCATCGGAACCAATCATGGTTCGCTGAGCGATCGCATTTTAAGCCGATATGGTGATACACCTCTTGGAATGGTTGAAAGCGCTTTTGAATTTCTCCGCATTTGTGAAGAGAATAATTATAACAACATCGTTATTTCCATGAAGGCAAGTAACACGCAGGTGATGGTACAAGCTTACCGGTTGTTAGTTGCTAAAATGATGGAGACTAATAGGAATTATCCCTTGCATTTAGGGGTAACCGAAGCAGGAGATGGCGAAGACGGAAGAATAAAGTCAGCGGTTGGTATTGGAACCCTATTAGAAGATGGTTTGGGTGATACCATTCGGGTTTCATTAACAGAAGAGCCAGAATTTGAAATGCCGGTTGCAAAAATGTTAGCTGACAGATATTCTGAAAGAAAAAAACTAAAAGCAATTCCGGAAATAATAAATTCTGAGCTTCCCTATTCTCCTTTTGAGTACTCGAGAAGAAAAACTACTGAAGTAATAAATTTAGGGAATCACAATGTTCCAAGAGTTATTGCAGATTACTCAATGAAAGATGGAATTACTGCAGCTTCATTATTTGGCGTTGGCTACACGTATTCCATTCCAACTGATAAATGGAATTTGAGCGATATGGCGGTTGATTATCTTTATTTAGGAGATAATATTATCGATTTTGAAATTCCGGGAACCTTGGGATTAATTTATAATTCGGAAAATTGGAAACACCATAAAGATAAAGACAGAACGTATCCTTTGTTTTGCGAAGAAGAATATTTCCGATCAGAAGAAAAATC
>JAHEYE010000001.1:0-2769 GCA_023251695.1 Sphingobacteriaceae bacterium
TTAAAGATCTCTTCCTGCATTTCAAATGGTTTACTTTAATAAAAGAGATCTATTGTTATTTAAAGATCCATAAGAGCTTATATGGGATTAAAACTTTTGTATATTTTTTACTCCCGTTAAAATTGAAAACGAGGAGTAGGGTTAATGAGAATAAATTCCTTAAGGAGAAGTTTGTCCAAGAACGAAGCGGTAGTAGTTCTATTGCGAAAACCATCTATGCATCTGAGTCATTGGAGAAGGCCTTGATTGATCATTTTGAATATAAACTTGAACATCTGTTAAAGTGGGAGGATAGGAATTCAATGCGCTTTTCACTCGAAGCACGTGTACCCTTTCTGGATTACCGGTTAGTTGAGAAATCATTAGCAACAGTTGCTGATCAAAAAATAAGAGGAGGCACTACTAAATTTATTCTGAAAGAGGCTATGAAAGATATTGTCCCTGAAAAGATAAGGGCACGTATGGATAAAGTCGGATTCGGAACACCACAAAATAATTGGTTCCGGAAACCTGAATGGCAAAAGATGATTAATGCTATTTTAAACAGTAAATCTTTTTCAGAAAGGAATATAATTGAAGCAGAGACTGCAAAAAAACTATATCAGAAACATTTAAAGGGCGATATAAATATTGCAAAGGAAATATGGAAATGGATACATCTTGAACTATGGTTCAGGGAATTTATCGATTAGAAAATGGAGATACTCTATAATTCACAAGTGAAAATAGATGAATGGAAGGAATTCTTAGCGGCCTCAGACTTATCTTCACCCTTCCAAACACCGGAATTTTATAACTTATACAATTCAATTCCCGGTCAATCAGCAGAAGTTTTCGCAATTAGTGAGACAAAAAAAATAGTAGCCTTGTGTGTTGTCACTTTGCAAAAGGAACGCGGCATGAAAGGTTTTTTTTCAAGGAGAGCTATCATCTATGGGGGCCCGGTCGTAAATGGGAATACTGATGCCTTAGTATTCCTCTTAAAATCTATAGCAGGGAAAGTGACAAATGTTATTTATTTGGAGACGAGAAATTTGAACAGCTATTCCGTGTATAAAAACGAATTTGAAAATTCAGGATGGCGATATCAGCCCTACTTAAATTTTCAGCTTAAATGCAGCAACGAGGAAACCATCTGGGAGAATTTAAATACGAACAGACAGCGTCAGGTAAAAAAAGCCTTGAAAGAAGGAGTTATGTTGGAAGAAGCCAAAACCTTAAGTGATGTGAAAGAATTTTACTCGATTTTGTCTCATCTGTATAAAACCAAGATCCGTAAACCGCTATTACCCCTTGAGTTTTTTGAGAAATTCATTAGCAGTGGTGTCGGCAAGATACTACTAGTTAAAAAAGAAAATAAAATCATTGGCGGTATTGCTGCTCCCATATTAGAAGGTCGGTGTATTTGCGAATTTTACATTTGTGGTCTGGATTATGATTATAAGGAATGTAGTCCAAGTGTAATGGCAACATATGCCGCGATACAATATGGAAATAAAAATGACCTGAAGTATTTTGATTTTATGGGTGCAGGTAAACCTGAGTCTGATTACAATGTGAGGGATTTTAAGGAAAAATTCGGCGGTGAATTGGTTGAGCACGGAAGGTTCATCAAGATCAATAATCAATTTTTGTATTATCTCGGAAAGATGGCAATTCATTTCATGTCAGGAAAAAAGCGAACAGCATAATGCGTTTATTGATTGATATTGGCCATCCGGGACACGTTCACTTATTCAGACCTTTCGCTCAGATTATGCAAAAGAAAGGGCACGAAATTTTTTTTACTTGCCGTGAAAAGGAATTTGAAGTGGAATTATTAAGAGAGGCAGGTTTTAAATACAAATCTTTCGGAAAAAAATACAAAAGTCTGCTGGGAAAAATTTTCGGATTACTGAAGTTCGACCTGATGGAGCTTTCTTCTGCATTGCGATTTAAGCCGGATATTTTTTTAAGTCACGGTTCCCCTTATGCCGCACATGTTGCCTGGTTAACACGGAAGCCTCACATATCATTGGAGGATACGGGTAATTGGGAGCAGATGAGATTATATCTTCCTTTTACTAAATTTGTGTTAACGCCTGATGTGCTTAATGAAAACTTAGGAAAAAAACAGATCCGATATAAAGGTTATCATGAGTTGGCTTATTTGCATCCAAATCATTTTAAACCGGAGAATACAGGATATGAGATTCTCGGTCTAAGGGAGAAAGAGCCCTATGTTATCCTTCGGTTTGTTTCATGGGACGCTACGCATGATCTTGGACAGAAAGGTTTTAGTTTCGTGGAGAAACTTGAAATAGTAAATTATTTAAAAAAAGATTATAAAGTATTTATTAGTTCAGAGGGTAAATTACCACGGGATTTAGCGGTTTACGGACTGAAAATACATCCGGGTCAAATACATGAAGTTTTAGCAAATGCAAGCTTCTGTGTGAGCGAAGGAGCAACAATGGCATCTGAAGCAGGCGTATTAGGTACTCCGGCATTATACGTTAACTCTTTAGCGCGAACGTATAATGAGGATCAGGGAAAATTCGGATTGGTTTTTAATTTCAAAAATGGAAAAGGTGTTTTGGATAAGATAAAAGAGTTATGTAATGATAATGACCTTAAGAAAAAAACACTTTTGTCAAAAGAAAAAATGCTCTCTGAAAAAATTGATGTGACAGCGTTTTTGGTTTGGTTTATTGAGAATTATCCGGAATCACCTCAGATTATAAAACAGGACCCCTTGTTTAAAAACAGATTTATATAATGGACTTTACC
>JAHEYE010000001.1:2869-14360 GCA_023251695.1 Sphingobacteriaceae bacterium
CAGCGTTGGAATGATAATATATTGGCCTGGTTTAAAGAATTATGTTTACAAAACGCAAAAAATGTCATTAAACGGTTTATTTATGTCAGAACTAGAAGTAAAAATGATTCATAAAATAATTTCTATAAATATATTTGCTGACTTGTATTTATGATTATACAGAAAGGGATACTACAATGCTGAAGCAACTCATAACAGAAAAATCAGGAGAATTCATTTATGATTTCCTATCCAAAAATATGGATACAGGAATGCCTGATATTTGTTTAGTTGCAACAACAGATGAATTTAATATTGCAAACCGCCGGGATAATTATAGTGCAATAATTAATTTGAGTAAAGTAAACGATATCCGGTATATTAATAAATTTTTTATCAGAGTCAACTCAAAATTGATTGATGATGGGAAGTTTGTATGTTGTTTCGAAACGATAGCTTCCCGCCAAAGGAAAACATGGTTCGGTAAAATACCTGTTCTGAAAAGTGTATTTTTTTCATTTGAGTTTATTTTTTTCCGGATAGCACCTAAAGTATGGGGTTTAAAAAAAATATACTTTGCTCTAACAAAAGGCCGTAACAGATTACTTTCAAAAGCGGAGGTTCTCGGAAGGTTGGTTTGCTGCGGGTTCGAAATATTAGTTTTCGAACCGCATAATAATCTAACATATGTTATTTGCAAAAAAGTAAAAGAACCTGATGAAAATCCAAATCCAAGCTATGGACCGATATTCAAAATGAATAGAATGGGTAAGAACGGAAAAATTATTGGCGTTTATAAAGTAAGAACCATGCATGCGTACGCAGAATATTTGCAAGATTATATCTTACGGCTCAACGGTTATTCAGAAACAGGTAAACCTGCAAATGATTTCCGCCTGACCCCTTGGGGTGGATTTTTAAGAAAATATTGGCTAGACGAATTACCTCAATTACTAAATGTATTAAAAGGAGAAATGAAATTGGTTGGTGTAAGGCCAATATCGGAGCGTTATTTTAATGATATACCTAAAGACCTTCAGGAATTGCGTCTGAAACAAAAACCGGGATGCATTCCTCCTTATGTAGCTTTAGACAGAAGGGGCTCAGTGGAAGCGGTCCTTCAGGCAGAAAGGGAATATTTGCTCGAAAAAACAAAACATCCGTATTCTACTGATATGCGCTACTTCTTTATGGCAATCTTTAATATCATTTTCAGAAGAAAGAGAAGCGCATAACCCCGGGTTATGGATCATGCTAAAAAATCAAATAAGAATCGACATTAAAGAATAGATAAGCAGAATGTTTTTTAACTCTCTAAGCTTTGCAATTTTCCTTCCGGTAGTTTTTGTACTTTATTGGTTTGTAACAAATAAAAGTCTTAAGCTGCAAAACCTTTTATTACTACTCGCAAGTTATTTTTTCTATGCTTGCTGGGATTGGCGATTTATGTTTCTACTTATGTTTTCTACTTTGCTGGATTATTTCACCGGATTGAAAATGGAGGACACCCAAACTAAAAAAGGGAAACGCTTTTGGTTATGGTTGAGCATTATTGTAAATCTCGGGTTCCTGGGTGTTTTCAAATATTACAACTTTTTTGCAGACTCATTTGCCGAGGCAGTTTCTCACATTGGTTGGCAAGTGAGCCCGCTAATGATAAAAGTGATTTTACCTGTTGGAATTTCTTTTTATACATTTCACGGATTGTCCTACGTAATTGATGTTTACAACAGTAAAGTAAAGGCTGAAAGAAATGTTGTGGATTATGCCGTCTTTGTGAGCTTTTTCCCACTGCTGGTAGCAGGTCCCATTGAAAGAGCGACGCACCTGTTACCCCAAATTAAAAGAGAAAGAACTTTTGAATATGGCAAAGCGGTGGATGGCATGCGGCAAATTCTTTGGGGATTGTTTAAGAAAATCGTAATAGCTGACAACTGTGCAGAGTTCGCCGATCAGATTTTCAATAATTCTGCAGACATGGGTGGTAGTACTTTGGTAGTAGGAGCCGTATTCTTTGCTTTTCAGATTTATTGTGATTTTTCGGGTTACTCGGATATTGCCTTGGGAACTGCAAGATTGTTTGGGATTGACTTGCTGCGGAATTTTGCATTTCCATACTTCTCAAGGGATATTGCTGAATTTTGGAGACGTTGGCATATATCCTTATCATCCTGGTTTAGGGACTACCTGTATATTCCGCTTGGTGGAAGCAAAGGAGGAAACTGGATGAGTGCACGCAATATATTTATAATTTTTATTGTGAGTGGTTTTTGGCATGGAGCCAATTGGACTTTTATTATTTGGGGATTTCTGAATGCGCTCTTTATTATGCCGTCAATCATTATAAAAACCAATCGTAACAATATGGAAATTGTCGCAAAAGGCAATTTGTTTCCCGGTGCAAAAGAATTTTTCCAGATCGTTGCCACATTTGCTTTAACGGTTTTTGCATGGATATTTTTCAGAGCAGAGAGTGTTGGACATGCGTTTAACTATATTTCGGGAATTTTCACTTCATCTTTTTTTTCATTGCCGCACTTTTCAGGGATGGGGAAAGCTTTTATTGTACTAATCTTTGTTTTTTTATTTGTACTCATCGAATGGCTGGGAAGAGAAGAACAATTTGCGATTGCTAAGTTGGGATTAAAATGGAAGCCATTAGTAAGATACGCCATGTATTATGCAATCATCATTGCGATATTTTGGTTTCAAGGCAAGGAAAAACAATTTATTTATTTTCAATTTTAAATTCAGTGAGGAAATTCATTATTAAAATACTTTTTTTTATTTTGATAACTGTATTGATATACCTTAGTATTTTTAAGTTTTTGAAGTTCCGGATCGCTGCTAATATTAAAAAGAGTTCATTGGTAATTTTGGGAGATAGTCATACGGAATACACAGATTTACCGGATGTATTCAATTGGTCGATTTCAGGAAGTCCTTATTTTGTTCATTATTTTTTCTGTTCAGAATTTATAGAGCAGTTAAAAGGAAAAAAAGTTTACATAGTTTTTAGCTACCATAATTTTTCCAATCTGTATGAAAACCGTTTAAAAAATGATAGTTTATTACCAAATTATAAAACGGAAATGCTCAACCATATTGACGACTTCAATTTGTTCAATAAACAATATTGCGAAATAGGGTATAATGATGATTACGTTTTATTTAACGCAAAAAAAATCAAATTCTTATTTTTACACCAATCTGGTTTTACAAGAAAAATAAATAGGTCTGATAATGTTAGTAATAAGCCTTCAATTATACCTTTAACTAATAATCATTATTTAAATCCGAAGTATGTTTTAAAGGACAAATTACAAAACAAGTATTTGCAAAAAGTTATTGAACTACTCAAAAAAAACAACTGTGACGTTTCACTTTTACTAATGCCATTAACAACCGACTACAAAAAAAAAGTCCCTCTCGAGATAAAAAATAGGCATTGGGAATACGCTATGACTAATCACATTAAAATTCTGGATTTGGATTCTATTTTGGCTATATCTGAAAAATACGAATACTTTAAGGATTATGACCATTTAAACCGTTATGGAGATAGCTTGGTTGCCCAATGGTTTATCACCTCTAAATGAAGAAAGAAAACTAATAAAGTTAGTGGCGAAAACGGGGGTTGGCATAAATAAATCGATGTTGCTACTTGTATTTTATGTTGGTACTAAAGGGTCCTGTTTTCTCCTGTCGCAGCGCCTATATTCTTTAGTTTTTTATTGATAAATAACGTATCTTTAAACTTTAATTATTCCTTCAATGAACAAGATAAATTGTAAGTATATTTTATGTTTTTTCGCCGCAATTTTGTTGGTTTCCTGCACCTCAAGAAAAAAGATAATTTATTTTCAAGGGGATTTAAATGGATTGGAGACGTCGAAAAACTATAACCCCGTTTTTCATACCGACGATCTTTTGTCTATAGTTGTAATGGGTATGGATGCTGAAACAGTTAAGCCCTTTAATCTGCCTGTATCTAATGGTTCTCCGGCTACTATTGGAGGTTATTCCCAGGGTATACCGGCACCGGCGGGCTATTTAGTTGATCCGGATGGTAATATCGATTTCCCGTCTATCGGAAAAATAAAAGTTGCCGGCTTGCTAAGGAATGTATTTATTGATTCTTTAAAAATAAAGCTAAAACCATATTTAACCAATCCAAATATATTAGTAAGAATTTTGAATTATAAAGTCACGGTTCTGGGTGAAGTTCATTATCCCGGAAGTTTTACAATTCCGAATGAACGCATTTCTTTACCCGAAGCAATCGGACTTGCGGGAGATCTTTTAATATCAGCCAAACGGAAGAATGTATTGGTAATCCGTGACGAACAAGGCAGGAAAACAAAGTATAATGTTGATCTGACATCTAAAGATTTATTCTCATCACCAGTATATTATCTGAATCAAAATGATGTGGTTTATGTTGAACCTAATCGGACAAAAATTAATTCAGCATCTGTTAACGCGACCAATGTTGCTTTAATCGTATCTATGACGTCTTTAATTTTAACATTAATCATAAATGTAAGAATTCCCTAACTATGGAAGATGGAAATCAGAACATAGACCTTAACGAATCTACCCGAACCAATGTAAAGGATATGGTGGCAAAATACATTTCGTATTGGAAATGGTTTTTGTTAAGTGCCATTGTAGGTATTTCTCTGGGCTACGCTTATTTAAGATATCAAACACCGGTTTACGAAGTGAACGCCAGTTTATTAATTAAAGACGAGAGAAAAGGAACTAATATTTCGGACGAATTAAGTGCGTTTGAAGATTTAGGAATATTAAAAAACAGTAAGAATATTGATAATGAAATTGAAATACTGAAATCACGTTCGTTAATGAACTTAGTGGTAAATGAACTGAAGTTAAAAGTACAATATTTTTCATATGGTTTGCCAATTGAGCACGAACGTTATCTTGAAACACCGTTTATTGCAAATTATGTTGCACCGGATTCGGTTGATGTGGTTGGTAATTGGCTGATTTATCCTGAGAGCAAAGAAAAATTTACTTTGAAGGACAGAAAAGGTAAGAATATTATTGGGCATTATAAATTCGGAGACACAATCCCTTTGTCATACTGTAAATTAATAATTTCTACTACAGAAAATGCTAACGAGTCGTATTATAAAAAAGATTTCAGGATTATTATTAGTCCTTTTAATGGAGTTGTTGATCGTTACCTTGGGGCCATAAAAGTAACGCCTATAACAAAAAATGGGGGTGCAATTTTAATTTCGTTACGCGACCCATTACAAAAAAAAGCTGTGGATATTGTCAATAATCTTATTAAACAACATAACCTTGATGCAATTGCAGATAAGAACCAGGTCAGCTTAAATACTTACAATTTTATTTCTGAGCGTATTGGTTTTATTGCTAAAGAATTAAATGCAGTAGAAGGCTATGTGGAGGAATTCAAGAGCAAGAACAAATTAATTGATGTTAAAACAGATGGAACTTTGTTGCTTGAGTCGGGCGAGGGGAGTGAAAAACTTTTGATTGATGCTAGCATGCAAAAGAAGATTGCTGATTATATGGTGGAGTATCTTGCTAAGCCCCAGAATGAAAATAATCTTATTCCTAATAATATTGAAATATCTGATGAGGCCCTATCAGGACAAATAGCTGTTTATAATACGCAAGTATTAGAAAGAAACCGTTTATTAAAATATTCGGGTGAAAAAAATCCGGCAATCGATAATCTTGAAACCCAAATAAAAAACCGGCGCTTCTCAATAAATGAAAGCTTCATTAACTATCAGAAAGCACTGGAGATCCGATTGAAAGAAATAAATAAAAGGGATAATCAAATTGATTCAAGAATAAGAACGGTGCCAAAGTACGAGAGAGAATACAGGGATATTCAACGGCAACAAAAGATTAAAGAAGATTTGTATTTGTACCTTTTACAAAAGCGTGAAGAAACCAATATCGCCCTGGCAGTAACAGTTGCAAACGCGAAGGTAATAGATTACGCTTATTGTAATGGTGGAATTGTCGCGCCTAAAAGACAAGTCATTTATTTAGCTTCTTTTTTGATAGGCTTGCTTTTCCCTGTATTGGTGATATATCTTTTCGAGTTGTTAGATACCAGAGTGCGTGTAAGACGTGATATTACCAATTTAAATGTGCCGTGTATCGGGGAGATACCTGTTAGCGACGCGGAGAAGAAAGTTGTTATATCCAAGAGTGATAATTCAAGCATTGCCGAAGCTTTCAGGCTATTAAGAACTAATCTCGATTTTGTACTTGGAGTAAGAAGCGGTAATAATGGAAAAGCTATTTTTGTAACATCAACACTTGGAAAAGAAGGAAAGACTTTTGTATCTCTTAATCTGGCTACATCCATTGCCCTTTCAGGAAAAAAAGTTTTACTTATGGGAATGGATTTCAGAGCACCAAAAATCCTGAAATACCTTGATATAAGCGACAAAGAAGGATTAACCAATTATATTTCCGGAGCTGTTGGCGATTTAAATTCATTAATTTTAAAAGAGCTGTTCGTTGAGCATTTAGATATTTTACCTTCCGGAACAATTCCTCCTAATCCTGCGGAATTGTTAATGAGTGAGCGTGTGGTTGAACTTTTTGAAGAAATAAAAATGCATTATGATTACATTGTGGTTGATACAGCTCCTGTAGGAATGGTTTCAGATACACTTTTGTTAAATAAGTTTGCTGATGCCTTTTTGTTTGTTGTAAGGGCTAATGTTCTGGAAAAACGCTTGCTGACAATAGCCGAAAGTTTATATTTAGAAAAAAGGTTACCAAATATGTCGATACTATTAAATGGTGTTGGCGGGAATACCAGTTATGGATATGGTTACGGATACGGCTATGGATATGGCTATGCAAGCAATTCTGCAAAAACTGAGAAACCAAAGAGCTGGATGAAGAGAATTTTTTCCAGATAAACAGATTACACAACGAATTTTCAATAATTTAAAAGCCCCGACTCAGTTGGGGCTTTTATTTTTTGACGAATCTTCCTGATTTCTTATCCAAAGAAGATTTATGTTACAATACTTTCTTGATAGAGTGTTTCTTGAATTTATAGCGGTTGCCGCTAATTCCGCCTTTATGCTCAAGTTTGTAAATAATACTAAATGAATGTTGTAAATAATTAGATCCGGCGTGAGGGAATTTATCCTCTAAACCAAACTTAGCCAAACTCTGAACCTGTATGCCAATTCCTTTATAGATCCATACATTAAATCCTAATCCGGCGTTAAGAGTTCCGCATCCCGGATGACTAGGTAAACTGCGGTAAGTAAAACCTGCCCCAAGCGTTCCGAAAGGTTGAAGCACTTCTTTTTTTGCACCTAACAATTTATTTATATTGTAAAGTTTATTGAAATTGTATTTAGCATGAAGATCAAACGACATCAGCTGATATTCTTTATCCACCAAAAGCGGGTTGGCACCTTTACTATCTCCCAAATAATTTCCTACACCATAACGGTTGTAAGAAACCATTAATTCTGCACTCCATCCGTTGGCTGCCGTTGCACTGTCGCTTTTACCGTAGAGCCACTTTTCACAAGTAAAACGTAGCGGGTACGGGGCGGCGTTCCATGCTTTATCTATATTAAATAAATTTTCAAACCATCCTCCTGCATCGTCCTGTACAACATTCCATCCGTGTCCTACAACCCATGGTGTTTCTTTCATTTTCCGAATGAAGTCATTCATGTATCCGTCGCCCTCAGATTTCGGTTTTAAATTTATCTGATAAACAATTCCAATAGAATGTTGGAGATAATTTGAGCCGGAGTTCGGGAATTTATCTTTCAAACCGAATTTTGCCAGACTCTGAATTTGAATTCCAATGCCCTTATATATCCAAACATTAAAACCTAAACCTACATTAAGTGTAATAGTATTTGGATGCGCAGGTAAAGTACGGTTGGTGTAACCAAAACCAAATGTCCCATAAGGCTGGAAAATTTCATCTTTCGATTTCCATAATTTATTTAGATCGTACAATTTGTTGAAATTGTATTTTGCATGCAAATCAAAAGAAAATAATTTGTACTGATTTGCAACTAAGATGGGGTTGGGCTGGTCACCTAAAATATTTCCTATGCCGTAGCGATTGTATGCTGCCATAAATTCGACACTCCATCCGCGTAATCTTCCTGAACTATCTTTTTTGCTATAAAGCCATTTCTCGCAGGAGAAACGTAAAGGATATGGCGTTGCATTCCAATATTTATTCACGGTAAACAAATTCTTGAACCAGGCGCCCGCATCATCATGCACAGCATTCCAGCCATGATTTACGACCCAAGGGGTATAACGTAATTTTTCAATAAAAGGAGATTTAGCCGAACGCGTCTGCGCAATGCTACCGTTTGCTAAATAGACAAACAGTGCGAGAAGTAGGGCAGTTTTCGCGTTTTTCATGGTCATACACCTAAAATTGCTTCTTAGGCAATTAGGTAATTAGCAAGTATAGTGATTTTTAGGCAATTAGGCAAACACCGATAAGGCAGTTGAAAACCTCTGTTTTGTGCAGCAATTACAATACCCAAACTATGTAAAATTAACATAAAATATTGAATATCAATAAATTAAAATATTTATTTTACGATACCTAAAGTCATTTTTTTAGAAATAAATTAATTAAGTTTGTAAAGGATGAATTTGGTTGATGAGATTAAGAATACGATTCGAGATGTTGCGGATTTTCCAAAACCGGGAATAATGTTTAAAGACATTACACCTATTTTAGAAAACCAAAAATTATGTTCTGCTATTGTCGATGGATTTATTTCTGAACTGAAACATAAACCGGATGCAATTGCGGGAATCGAAAGCCGCGGATTTTTATTTGGAATGCTTTTAGCAAACAAATTAAATGTGCCTTTCGTGATGATACGTAAAGCAGGTAAATTGCCTTACAAAACAATGAGCTACGAATACGCACTCGAATACGGAACAGCTACAATTGAAATGCATATTGACGCATTGAAAAAAGACTGGAACGTATTAATTCATGATGATCTTCTGGCAACAGGAGGAACAGCTGAAGCAGCAGCACAATTGGTAAAACGACAAGGCGCAAAAGTAAACGGCTTCTCATTCGTAGTGGAACTTGGATTTTTAAACGGAAAAGAAAAATTAAAAACACATTCAAATAATATAATATGTCTGGCGCAGTATTAGAACAAAATGTTGGCATGAGTTTTCAGCCAAGTGAAAATCAGCAAATGATAGCTGATATGATCCGTAAATTCGGAAAAGAACACATCTATCCCAAATACATGGAATGGGATGAGTCACAGGAATTTCCTGTTCATGTTTTCAAAAAACTGGGTGAACTTGGTTTGATGGGTGTATTAGTGCCGACTGAATACGGCGGTTCCGGTTTTAGCTATACCGAATATGTTACAGCTATTATCGAGTTATCGAAAATTTGTGGTTCTATAGGCTTATCAATGGCAGCACATAATTCGTTGTGTACTGGACATATCATGACCTTCGGAAACGAAGAACAAAAGAAAAAATATTTACCAAAGTTAGCTTCAGCTGAGTGGATCGGCGCTTGGGGATTAACAGAAACAGGTACGGGTTCTGATGCCGGAGGGATGGCCACCGTTGCTGTAAAGGACGGGGATCATTATGTAATTAACGGAAGTAAGAACTTCATCACACACGCTATCAGCGGAAATGTTGCAGTTGTTATTGTTCGTACCGGTGAAAAAGGTGATAGTCATGGTATGACAGCTTTCATCATCGAAAAAGGAACTCCCGGTTTTAAATCAGGTAAGAAAGAAAATAAATTAGGTATGCGCGCAAGCGAAACCGCTGAATTAATTTTCACGGATTGCAAAGTTCACAAAAATCAAATGTTAGGTAAAGAAGGCGAAGGTTTTATTCAGGCAATGAAAGTATTGGATGGCGGACGCATCTCTATCGCTGCATTAAGCTGTGGTATTGCGCGTGGTGCTTATGAGTGCGCCTTAAAATATAGTAAAGAGCGTGAACAATTTGGGAAACCTATATCTACTTTTCAGGCAATCAGCTTTAAATTAGCTGATATGGCTACTGAATTAGAAGCTGCTGAATTATTGACCTTCAAAGCTGCGGATATGAAGAACCGCGGTTTAAAAATGACAAAAGAAGGAGCATTTGCAAAATATTACGCATCGGAAGTTTGCGTGAAGAACGGAACTGAAGCTGTGCAGATATTCGGAGGTTACGGATATACAAAAGATTTCCCGGCCGAAAAATATTACCGCGACAGCAAATTGTGTACCATAGGCGAAGGAACCAGTGAAATTCAGAAACTGGTAATCAGTCGCGAATTGTTAAAGTAGTTCTAAGTTTAATTTGTTTGTGTAGCCCTGATTGTTGTTAATCAGGGCTTTTTTATTTAAGAGCGATTGTAAATGATTATATTTGCCTAGCTTTTGAAAATAAAACAAAACATACCCAATTTTTTAACCTGTTGCAATTTACTTTGCGGTTGTTTAGCAATTGTAAGAGCCTTTGATGGTGATTTGGTTTGGGCAGCATATTTGGTTGGGATTGCAGCGATATTTGATTTTTTGGATGGTTTTGCCGCACGTTTTTTAAAAGTAAGTTCTCCTATTGGAAAAGATCTCGATTCGTTGGCAGATATGGTAACATTTGGCTTAGTCCCAGGGATGGTGATGTTTAAAATGATTGGCTTTTCCTTCTCGAAACAATATTTTGGAGTCTTTTTAAATTCATTCGTTAGCAACCATGAATTAGGAATAGAACAGTATTTTATTTATTCGACTGTATTCGCTTTTTCAATTGTTATTTTTTCTGCTATTCGTTTGGCAAAATTTAATAATGATACACGTCAGTCCGAATCGTTTATTGGCTTACCAACCCCGGCTAACGCAATTTTAATATGTTCAATACCTTTAGTAGTTGGTTTAAATGATGTGAACGACTTTATGACTTTGCCGATGACCGGTTTAAATAGTATTATTATTAACCCCTGTTTTTTGTTGGGCTTAACAGCAGTTTTATCGTTTTTATTAATCGCCCCCCTCCAGCTTTTCGCCCTTAAATTCCAGTCATTTGACTGGAAGGGCAATGAGATCCGCTATGTATTTTTGGGTCTTAGTTTGGGGCTTTTAATTGGTCTGCAATTCCTTGGAATTCCTTTAATAATCATACTTTATATTGTGCTTTCCATTATAAACAACCTTTTTTTCAAGATTAAATCCCCAATAGAAGAGGCTTAAATCTGGGTTAATCTGTGAAATCTTCGGCTTATATTTTCTTATAATTCCCCCCTTGCAATTAATAGCTAAAACATTATCTTAGCATCTCTAAAATCAAAACAAAGAAATGGCAAAATTTATTGCAGATATCGATGTGATGCCTTTAAAAGCATTACTCGATCCACAAGGCAAAGCTGTTACGGGCTCTATGAAAAACTTAGGTTTACCGGAGATTGAAAATGTCAGAATTGGTAAACACATCACCTTAGAAATTGAAG
>JAHEYE010000002.1 GCA_023251695.1 Sphingobacteriaceae bacterium
TTGTAATCCTGCAGATAATGATCGTCGTTTTTGTTTCCATTCACATACAATCCCACCAACAACCTCTTGGTAATATCATATTCAATACCTCCGCTTCCGGAAAAAACACTTTGCCAGCTTTCATTCGTACCGTACGAATTGATGGTCTCAGTACTTCCGTTAGTAGTAATAGTGCGTTCCAGCTTTTGATGAGCGATGCCATCCCAATGACCGTAAGAGAAATTTGAAAATATACTCAGCTTCTTTGCTTTGTAATTAAATGAAAAAGACGGACCGAAACGCATCCGCTGTCCCATACTTGCACCAAATGCAACATTCCCATTATAGCCTTTAACTTTCGCGCGCTTGGTAACAATGTTTATTAAACCTCCTGTACCCGCGGCATCGTAACGGGCAGGTGGATTTTTTATCAATTCGATTTTTGAAACATTATCAGCGCTCATGCCTGCCAACATATCTATGACCTGAGGTGAAGGCATAGATTGCAAACGTTCATCTATCATAAAGCGGGCATCCCCTGCTCCATTGATGGTAATATTATTTTGAGCATCTACCATTACACCCGGGAGTCGCTTTAAAAGATCGAGAACAGTATTACCTTTTGCTATGATATCATCCTCTACATTCATCACTATCATTCCTTTTTTAAATTCGATAGCCGGTTTATAAACAGCAACGGAAACTTCTTTCAGATTAATACCCTCAGTCTTTACTATAGTTGCGGGTAAAGTTATTTGCGATAATGAATCCAAGCTGAAAGTTGCAGTATTGGCCGCTTTAAAACCAACGGCTGAGAATTTTACAAAATAATCGCCTGCTTTTATTTTCTCGAAAGTAAAATTTCCCATACTGTCACTAATATTCCCTTTCACCTGCGAACTATCCTTGGCATTTAATAATACCATCGAACAATACGGGACGGGAGCATTGGTGCTGTCGGTAATATTACCTTTAATAAAATTTTGAGAAAAAGAGCTTGCGCTAAGGCATAGCAGTGCGAGAAGGAGGCCAAGGGGACGGGTCATATAGGTCTTATAATGCAAATTTGGTGATTAGTTACAGGTATTACACTTTAATTTATAATTAGTTCATTTTATATACTCATAAAAACAAAAATGGTTACTTTGTTTTCAGCTTTACTCTTCTTTGACCCCCTCCCTCCGCCAAGCGGAGTACTCCCCCTTAAACAAAGGGGGAGAAAATTGTACGTTTGCAAAAATAAATTGCTACTAAGAGATTCCTTTTGGAAACTATAAGACTATCTTAATACTTAATTTTTTAAATCACACGAAACATTTTCTCCCCTTACCAAGGGGAGACGTCACGCAGTGACAGAGGGGTTCGCTTACGTACAACTTACTTCTCCACCACCAAAGTTTCCACAAAATCATCAATTATCAATTTATCCCCCACCCTTGCATCTTCAAATATCAGATAGAAATCAATATGATTACTAAAATAATAAGTGGCTCCGCCTGTTTTAAATTTATTACTGATATAGGTCCACTCATTAGTGCGCCACTGTGGACCATCGATACCAACTGCAATAGGGTGTATGGCTATGCATTTATTTCCTTCGGTTCTTACTAAAGAAATATTTTTTAAACCGGTCTCTAATTTAAATTTTATCTTTTTGTCTTTCGTTACGCGCATCCATACGCCTTTATAATTCTTATTATCAAGCTGGACACCGGATATGTAACTGAAATCACAACCATTACAATCCAGTTTAAACTGACCCGTTGCACCTTCCACATTTTTATTGAAGGAAACAGGTTGCCATAAAAAAGATTTAGCATTCGGGCTTGCATTAAAAGGCACCGTAGTGTTATATACTTTCGGCTCCTCAATCATTCCATTTCCAACCGACTCACCTTCTTTTCTGCAAGACAGCGCTTGCTGAGGCATTTGCACCATTTGATTTGTAACCGGTGCAGTAGTCAGTTTCTTTTCTTCCAATGCATTTAATGAATCAATATTAACCAGAGGAACGTATGGACCTTTTGAAGTTAAATGATTACCAATATCACCGTTGTGGTTTGAACTCCCGGGCTGACAAGCCATATTAGGCATTTCGTTTAATACGCGGTTATTTTTAGGAGGAATTGTTTCCATTACCAGAAGATGGCCTTTCGATTTGTCTCTGATTAGGATGTTTTCTTCCGAATTCATTGCATCATACGCAAAAGATTTCTCATCATTATACTTTGTGTAATTCTTATATACAGCAACACCTCCAATAACAATAAGTACTGCTAAAAATCCTTTCGACATAAAACCATTGCCAAAAGATTTACCGCCAAAAAAATCTGATGATGCAGAAGCTGCTCCTGCAACAATAGCCGAGAAATTCATACCGCCTAACACCTGCGCGGTAGTTAGTTCGGCTCTGTTCTCTAGTATTATGTAATTACTCATGGTTTGAATGTTTATGGTTTATTGTTTATTGTTTCGGGTTTGTTATTATGCCACTTTCGCGTAAATACCTCTTAATTTATCTAGTGCTCTGTATGTTCTTATTTTTGCGTTAGCTTCGCTAATATCAAGGATGATTCCCATCTCAGCAAAAGCTTTATTTTCGAAAAAGCGGAGTTCTATTAAGAACAACTCTTCCGGAGATAAATGCAATAAAGATCTTTTCAGTGTCATTAACATCTCAGGATCGACATCGCCGGAATCGCTCGCCAAATTTTTTAGTCCGTGATCGTTTAAACTGATAACACGTGCTTTTTTTGATTGGCGGTAGAACATATTGATCTCGTTAATCGCAATCCGGTACAACCAACTGGAGAATGGAAAACCCATGTCTTTATATTTTGAGATACCTGCCAGTGCTTTGATGAATACGGAAGATGTAATGTCTCTTGTATCCTCTAAACTCTCTATCCTTTTGTACACAAATTTTAAGATCTGCTCATAGTATTTAATATACAGCCGCTCGAAACTCTGTGGGTTCGTTTTACTTTCTTCAATTAATTGTTTTTCTATTTCGCTATCCATTTTGCGGCGGCTATCTATTTTTTATATTTAAAATCAGAGAAAAGTTTATCAAGTTCAGTCCAGATTTTATGCATGAAAGGCTGCGGGGATAATTCAAAGAAGATGTAAGTTTTATCGTAGCAATGCATTGCTGATAAATGTATTTTGCAGTATAGGGTTAATGGTTTTTGCGACATGTAATCTTGCATTAGAATTGTACCCTTAAATGTTTTTGCATCGCCCTTAATTGCCTTTATTTCACTGATTGATGCCGTAACCGGAATTAACTTATCCTTTGGAATGGATTTAGTAGCTGAAGCCAGTCCTTCGTAATACATTTTCATTTGGTTTCCGAGGGTAGCGGCATCTGTATTTAAATTCTTATCGTCGATACACCATAAAAAAAAGTAACTCCAATAATCCACGCTATCCTTCCTAGCCCAGCCCGGCATGAAACGAATCTCTTCTAATCCCTTATATTCTATCGAAGGCACGAAATTAATCGGAAAAGTAATTTTTTCGATCCCCCAGTTTTTAGGTGTTGGAAGTTCATATAATTCTTGTCCGTTTACAGCCAAAGCCCATATACTGAATACTATTATTGTAAGATGTTTCATGGTATACCCTATTCAATGCTACTAAGGGCAGAAAGGTACAAAAAGACCTCTCTTTTATTGAAATATACTGCTATTAAGGGAGATAGATTTAAGAAGTTTTGTGATTTATTTATCTGTAATCATCTGCCTCCTCCCCGGACCACCCCTGTCTGGCTTGACCACTTCGCGGCAGCCTAGACTGTCCCCTCCTTGACAGGCGGGGAATTCTTTTTGTATACAAAATAATTTCTCCCCTTAAAAAAGGGGAGACAGACAAGTCCGCCTCAGGCGGATGTCAGAGGGGTCAAACAACAGAGGGGTTAAACAACAGAGGGCTTACTTCTTCCAAAACTCAGTAAAAACTTTACCGCCTGACCCGTTTTTTTCGGGTTCGTAACGAATCGGACCTTTCACTGTACCAAACCAAATGTTGCCGTCTTTATCTTCTGTCGATTCAAAAACCTGGGCTTCGGTGTAATAAATTTTAGTTAGCATTTTGGAACTTGCCCTGTGCTCTGCCAAAGGGTATTTGTATAACGACATTCCGTAAGACATCATTCCGTGCATTTCTCCGCAGCTGATCCAGAGGTTGCCTGCTTTATCTTCGTTAATGTAACCAATGAAATTAGGCATGTGCAGTTTGAGAGCGCTATCACCTTTTAGTTCCGGATTATAACTATAGAGGCCGTCTGCTCCGCCGATCCAGACGATTCCTTTTTTATCTTCTTTTATGCAACGCACATTGGTAAAAGGTACACCGGATTTAATATAAAATTGGGTGAATTCTTTTGTTACTTTACTAAGCGCGCTCATATCTCCCAAGGCAACTATCGGATCGCATTGAAAAACACCACCGCGGGTGGCGACCCATATTTTTCCAAATTTATCTTGGATGATGGAATTTGTGCGGAGATTTAATAAACCATCCGCTTCTCCATAATTTGCAAAACCCTTTTTAGAAGTAATCTTTGCGCCGGCCGGTGTTACTATACCTGCTCTTGCACCGGGAGTGATGGGAACAGTAGGATCATAAATACTTACGCCACCATCTGTGCCAATCCAGATATAACCGTTCTTGTCTTCCATGAAAGCATCAATCAAATCATCCGCTAATCCGTTTTCTGTTGTGTAGAGAATCCAACTTTTTCCATCAAAGCGATATACTCCTCCTCTTACTGTGCCGAACCAGAGTTCACCTTTCTTGGTTTCTTTTATGCAAAATGTATGAAAAGGAATTAGACTTTCTTTTAGCATGTAATTGGTGAAGATGCCACTTGCCCCGTTTTTTTCAGGAACGTATTTTACAATACCTGTCCAGCTGGCCATCCAAATGTTGCCGCTTTTATCCTGCAATATATGGCGGACTATGGTAGTAGGATGATACGGGGAAACAGTATCTGTTGGCTGAATGTAATAAGGATCTGTTTTTGAGGGCTGACAATACAAAGCACCACCTATTACTATAAAAAGGAGTAGGATATTTTTCTTCATGACAATGGAATGCAAAGGAAGGGAAAAAGGAACAAAGAACCTGAGGATTTTAGGATAAAGGATTTAGGGTACAGGAGAAGAAAAACAAATAGCGGAACATTTCACCAAATACTTGTAAATACACGACGCGTTAAATCACCTTAACCTTATTCGATATTTTGTATCCGACTTTCGGTCGCTCTTCCTCGTTTTGCATAAATTGTTTTACATATTTAAATAGCAACTCTACTCTTTCGTCCTGATTCGTTACTTTCTTTTCAATTTCTTCCATTTTAAAAAGCAACTCCTTATGTGATAAGATCAAGCGGCGCATTCTCGTAAAAATTCTGACGATTTGAATATTCACATCTATGGCTGTTTCGCTTTTTAAAACGCTTGATAGCATAGCTACACCCTGTTCAGTAAAAACATAGGGAGGAATCCGTCGTCCCATTCTTTCAGAATTGGGTATCACAAATTGTGATACCCAATTTTCGAGCTCATTTTGGGTTAACTTAAACATAAAATCAGGCGGGAAACGCTTACTGTTTCTTTTTACCGCTTGGTTTAAAACCCTGGTTTCAACGCCATAAAGTTCAGACAGATCTCTGTCTATCATCACTTTTTGACCTCTTATTATATAGATCTTGTTCTCAATTTGCTCATCGGTTATGCTTAATTTCCCTTTCATAAATTAAATTTTTTACAAAATTAAAGCGATAAAGTCCTAAAACCTTGCTACGGATTGTAGCATTTTTGAATTTTGTTGAAAATTAAGGTGTCGCATTTTGCGACACCTTAATTATTGTTTAATAACTGAGTTTTCCCTTATTTTACTCCACAACATTATACTCAGGGCAGACTACATCCGTATCAATAAGGGTCGACATCGATTTGAATTTTGAAGTTTTCGTCTCTGAAGTTTTGATGTAAGTTGTTGATCTCAGTATTCAAAATGTGGCGTACATTCTGCGGACCGAGGGATTTATCTATTTTTAATATGATGCGTTTGTAGTAATTGTTTTTTATTTTACTTACCAATGGGAATTGCGGGCCGAGGAGGTCTTTTCCAAAAGTGCCTTTTAAACGTTTGGCTAATTCCTCGCTCATGTTATTTACGAGGTTCACATCTTTACTCACCACATTTAATTCAATTAAGCGCGAGAAGGGCGGATAATGGTATTCTTTGCGTTCGTTTAATTGTGTGTTGTAAAATAATTTTAAATCGTCGTTAATCACAAATTGCAATAAAGGATGCGTGGGCTGCAAGGTTTGTATAAACACTTTGCCTTTTTTATGCTTACGCCCTGCCCTGCCACTTACCTGCGTTATTAATTGATATCCCCTCTCGTGCGAGCGGAAGTCAGGAAAAGAAAATAAAGAATCAGCATTTAAAATTCCCACCACACTCACATGGTCAAAATCCAAACCTTTGGTCACCATTTGCGTGCCAATTAAAATATCGATGTTCTGTTCTTCAAAATCGTCAATAATTTGTTTGTAGGCGTATTTGCTTCGCGTGGTATCCAAATCCATGCGTGCAATATTTGCTTCCGGAAATAATATTTCAATTTCTTCTTCTATCTTTTCGGTGCCGAGTCCTTTATAGCGTAAATCATTATGTCCGCAAGCCGCACAAGCACTCGGCGGAGGAATGGTATAACCACAATAATGACAAGTTAATTTATTGCTGTGTTTATGATAAATTAAAGCCACATCGCATTGCGTACAATGCGGCACCCAACCGCAGGAGCTGCACTCGGTATAAGGCGCAAAACCACGGCGATTCTGAAATAAAATAATTTGTTCTTTATTTTTTAAAGCAGTTTTAATGGCTTGGTGCAATGGATGCGTGAGGAGAGAGTTGCGACGAACGGAAGTGGCTTCTACAGGCTCAGCCACCGGATTTTGCACGTCATCCGGATAATTGGAGGCGGTGCCTGAGCTTGTCGAAGGCACATCGTGCACCGACTGTTTAATATCACAAATCTCCGTCTCATTTGGTGCGCCATCGGTAAAACGTTTAGTTAATTCCATCAAACCATATTTACCCGTTTGTGCATTGTGATACGATTCGAGAGAAGGCGTAGCAGAACCCAATAATACTTTACAATTATGCAGCGTGGATAAATAAATAGCAGCATCGCGGGCATGATAGCGCGGCGCAGGGTCGTTTTGTTTGTAAGAGTAATCGTGCTCTTCGTCGATGATAATTAATCCTAAATTTCTATAAGGCAAAAACAAAGCCGAGCGCGCACCCATGACTATACTATAAGTATGTTTCTCAGAATTATTCAACACATTGTTCCAAATTTCCACACGTTCATTCTCACTGAACTTGGAATGATAAACACCAGCCTTATCACCAAAATAAGAACGCATACGGGTGATGAGCTGTGTTGTGAGTGCAATTTCAGGAAGCAAATACAAAACCTGCTTACCTTCCGCAATCGTTTCATCAATCAGTTTCGCATAAATTTCTGTTTTACCGCTACCAGTAACGCCGTGTAATAAATTAACCGAATGTTTTTCGAATGATGTTTTAATTTCATTGTAAGCCGTTTGCTGAACTTTTGTGAGTGCCTTTTTCTTTGAACCCGATTGATTGAACTGCAAACGTCCGACTTCAAACTTATCTTCAACAAACACTTTCTTTTTCACAAGGGAATTAATCGCAGCTACGTCGCACTTTTTAGAGAGTTCGCTCTTTGATATCCATTGGTCCTCGCCCTGCTCGGACTTTTTATGGGTTGGTGGTTTCTCCGTCCCCGGACTGAAGTCCGGGGTTATGCCGTCATCTAGACCACCATTACTCTTCATCCCTTCATCCTGAATATCATTAGCGTCCTCCCCGTCATCCTGACCGCCATTACTCTTCGTCCCGTCATCCTGAATGTCACTACTCTTCGTCCCGTCATCCTGAATGTCACTACCCTCCTCCCCGTCATCCTGACCGCCCGCAGGGCGCCAGTCAGGATCCCTTTTATTCGTTTTTGCCAAATGCAAAAACAATAAAAGCACTTCCGCCTGTTTAAAAGCTTTCTTCTCGAGTTTATCGAGAAGGTCTTTTATTTTCACCTCATTCAAATGTTCACCATTCAAATGTTCACCTTTCAATTGTTCTCTATTCAAGTATTCATCACTAAGTCTGACAAAAGAAACGAGTTTTGGCTTGTACTTATCTTTCACTTCTTCATAAACAACAATCGCGCCTTTTTTAATAAGCTCGTTCACTGTTTTATGAATGGATTTTATTTTCAGGATTTTGCTTACATCATCGAAACTCAAAGTATCGTTGTGATGCAGTGCATCAATAATCAAATGTTCTTTTTCTGAAAACTGAGAATGATTGCTTTCTTCAAAATTAAAATCAGGATTTAACTGAATATTCGCAACAGAACTTAATTTTAATGCGGAAGGCAATGCAGCATTCATTACTTCACCTGGTCCGCACATATAGTAATACGACATCCAGTCCCAAAACGCTAATTGTTTTTCGAGCACGATTGGTTTATCATCAATCACTGAATCAATATACTTCGCCACATAATCTGTTGGTGCTTTATCGTGAATTTTATAAACGATAGCCGAATAAAATTTTGATTTCCCGAATTGCACAAGTACGCGCTTTCCCACCTCAACATCATCGTTTAATTCAACAGGCACGCGGTAGGTGTACTTTTGAGGTACAGCCAGCGGCACTATGACATCAACAAATAAAGTGGTGCGTGACATTTACTTTCTAAATATTAAAATTAAGCGCTCGGATTTTGTTTCATCAAAACCGTTTAGTTTATAATCGCCAAAAACCGCTTCCAATTTAAAACCAGCTGTTGTGGCCATATCCAAGAAATCTTTTTGTTTCAACAAGGACACTTTTTCTTCGAAGAAATAATTTTTGCCTTTATCCGAAAACTCAATGCGCTTGATGACCTTATTATTCTCAATCTTTTTGCAGATATTGAATTCAATTCCTTCAATATTAATTTTGTTATCCGGCTGCATGCAGGTTTTTACATCAGTCACATTAAAAAAATCGACCACAAACAAACCACCGGGCTTTAAAGCATTGTTAACGTTCTTAAATACTTTCTGATTATCCCGTTCATTTTCGAAGTAACCAATGCTTGTAAATAAATTAAACACATGCGTAAAATAATTTATCCTGAAAGGCGTTCGCATATCATGCACATAAAACTCCAGTATATCATTAGAACTCTTCAGCGCTTCTTTAATACTGTTCTCCGAAAGATCGGTGCCGATAACGTTCAGTCCTTTTGAATTGAGATAAACAGAATGTCTTCCTTTCCCGCAGGCCAGATCCCAAATCCTGTCCGAAGGACTTAATTTCAAATGACCGGCCAACGCATCCATAAACCCCTGTGCTTCTTTACCGTCACGGTTTTTATATAAAATGTGATAATAAGGCGAGTTAAACCAATCTTTAAACCAAAGCTGTTCTGACATAATGTAAATTTAAGAAAACAAAACATCCATTGCCTTCGGGAGCTACAAGCAAAGGATTTTTGTTGATAAAAAAGTCAACAGTAGCCCTAATGTCCTGTCGAGCGTAGTCGAGACATTTCTGCAGCGTACCCTTAACGTTCTCGACTACGTTCGAACTGACAATCAAGAGCACAAAAAAGCCCCCCGACTAAGTCGGGGGGCTTTACATAAGTATTAAATTAATCTAATTCGCAGTACACTTCACATACTGATACTTCTCAAACACCTCACGGCGTTCTATATGGTCGTTGTGCCAGGCCGGACCACCTACTGAAGAACGCTTGTTGAATTTTAATTTAGAAGCGTCTCCGCCTTTTGCAGCAACCGCGTCTTTAATTTTATTCATAGTAATCGTTGCGCGTGCTGCAGCTAACTCCTTATTGTTTTTGAAAACAATCATACAAGGAACTTTAGATGCGCTTGCTTCGATGTTAATGCTCACGTTTTTCTTCTTACTGATTTCAACAATTCTGTCGATAAACGCCGTCCATGTTTCCTGCATTGAATCTACACGGTGTTTGTTGTATTTGAAATAGAATTCGTATTTAGTCGCAGGTAATTTCGCCGTTCCGGTTACTTCTATAAATAATATTTTCTTGTACACCTTATGCACTTTGGTGTTGTTGGTGGTTAAATAAGTTTTTTCTGATGAGTTATCCCCGTTGCTTGCAGATAGGTCATAATTCACATCAGCTTCTAAAGGAATTCCATTCAACATTCCTTTAGCATCCGTTGTACCTTCGTATTTGCTGCCGTCGTTACCAACTAAAACCACATTAGCATTAGTAACAGGTTTTTTCTGCTTAGCATTATTGTAAACAACAACATCTAAAATCAGGTTATACAGACTTGCTTTTTTGCCGTCAAGGAACAACAACTGCGTGTAATTCTTGCTGCCTTTAACGCCCATGGTACTAATATTTGAAACTGCACTTTTCTTGCCGCCACTTTCAGCCATCACAGCATAAGTATTTTCAGCAGTCAGCTCAATGCCATCCTTCTTACCTTTATCATCCGAGTCAAAACTTTGAGCAGCGTTTGCTTTATCGGTTACAATAATTTTCGCACCCGCTACTGGTTTCTTGTCTTTTGCATTATTAAGCACAACTACATTCAGGAAAATACCTTTGTCCTTAACTTTTACTTTTCCTAATAATTTAACCGGCTCTAAAGCGATTTCTTTACGGATCTCCTGATAACTCAGATCATTTGTAACATAAACATCTTCGTTGTAGAATTCATTTCCGTCAGATGAATAAGAGAAGTTATACTCTTTTCCTGGAGGTAAAATAGTAGAGAAAGTTCCATTAACTATTTTTGGACGATAAGTACCTACAATCTCTCCGGTGTTTTTATCCCTTACAGTAATCATGATGTCCTCCGGCAAAGTCTCACCTTCAGCTGCAATAATCTGTCCGCGGAATAAAGCAAGGGGTTTTTCAGATTGCCCGGGGATTGAAATCATGTAAATATCTTTTTCACCAAAGCCGCCTTCTTTTGCAGAAGAGTAATACGCACGCTTTCCATCAGGTGATGTAGAATAGAACACATCATCATCCGGCGTATTAATAGGATGCCATAGGTTGAAAGGCTCAGTGAATTTATTGTCTTCATCTAAAATCGAAAACATTAAATCGAAACCGCCCATTGTTTTGTGACCTTTCGAAGCAAAGAAAAAAGTTTTTCCGTCAGGATGCATAAACGCTCCGTCTTCATCGTACTCTGTATTAATAACAGGACCAACGTTCAGAGCTTTACTCCATTTCCCATTAGGTAATTTCACACAACGGTAAATATCCCGTCCGCCAAATCCACCCGGACGGTCAGACACGAAATAAATTATATTTCCGTCAGCAGTTAAACACGCGTGTGATTCCCATGCTTTGGTATTGATGTCAGAACCAAACTCCAATAATGATGTCCATGTTTTTCCATTCCATGTAGAATAATAAATGTTTCCGTTACCACCATCGTCTTTGAAAACAATTAATGTTTGCCCATCAGGACTCAGGTTAATTGATGCTTCGTGACCATTTGTATTTACATAAGAACTTAATGCAACAGGCTTGGTCCACTTTCCTTTGTCATCCTTGTAAGAAACAACGATGTCTTCGAAAAACATTCCATCGGGTGTTTTTTCACCACCGGTACTTGAAGAACGGCGTGTGGTGTAAATCATGGTACGCTCATCGGCACTTAACACCGGACTGTAATCAGGATAGTCGCTATTGATGCTGTCACCCATGTTCGTAATCTGAACATTAATAGGGGCTGCCACTACTTCTTTTGCAAATGCACTCTGACGGCGGTGATAATCCAGATCTTTTTTCCACCCTTTATCAGAGCCGATATAACCTGCAAACTTATCATATTGCGCAACTGCATCATCGAATCTGTAATTGATATGAAGGGCTTGTCCGTAATAGTAATGGGCTAATGGCGGCGACGATTTTTCGCTCGGGTCATCCATTTTATAATTCTTATCGATTTTTGCTACGGCCTTTACAAGATAATTTTCTGCTTTAGCTTTTTCGTTAGCAGATTTCAGGTAACATACACCAACATTATAATTGATGTTAGCTGATGAAGAATCCATTTCGTAAGCGCGCAAAAAATTACGCAACGCCAGATCGTAGTTTTCTTCCAGCATCAAGAACGAACCTTCCTTAAAATAATCCTTGTAAGATCCGGTAGGAAGCTGCGCTTGCACTGACAGTAAAACCAGAGAAAAAATCACCAATAAATACTTCTTCATTTTGCCTTTTTTGTATGGAAGCAAATATAGAAAAATATCCGATAAAAAGTACTTTTTTACAGACCAAATTAATCGATTTAGGGTGGCAAAAAACTTGTCATCCTAATGTCATAAAACATCGGCTTTCAGAGGGAGCTAGGCGGTTCTGTTAACATCCCATTGCTCGAGATAGTCGGCTATTTTACGGAGGAAGCTACCTCCCAAAGAGCCATCCACTACCCTATGGTCGTATGATAACGAGAGGAACATGAAATGACGGATTCCTATCAAATCGCCCTGTGGGGTTTCAATCACAGCAGGCTTTTTCTTGATGGAACCCACAGCTAAAATGGCGACTTGAGGCTGGTTAATGATGGGGGTTCCCATAATGTTGCCGAAGTTACCTACATTAGAAATAGTGAAGGTGCCACCCTGAATTTCGTCAGGCAGCAATTTATTAGCCCTTGCACGCGCTGCAAGATCGTTTACATGTTTGGTAATACCTAAAAGATTTAACCCATCGGCATTCCTGATTACAGGTACAATTAAATTACCGCTCGGTAAAGCTGCCGCCATACCAATATTAATATTTTTACGCTTAATAATCTTTGTTCCGGTTTGGTCGACAGAAACATTTATCATTGGGAAATCGCGGATAGCTTTTACAACTGCTTCAATGAAAAGCGGAGTATATGTCAATTTTTCACCCTCACGTTTTTCAAATTCTTTTTTGTTTTTTTCTCTCCACATCACCAGATCTGTAACATCCGCTTCAACAAACGAAGTGACATGCGGTGATACATGTTTACTCATCACCATATGATCGGCAATAAGTTTACGCATACGGTCCATCTCAATAATTTCGTCGCCCGCATTTACAGAAACTGCCGGTCTGTTAATAGAAATAGTTTCACTACCACTAGTTTTCGCAGCACCGTTACTCTGAACGGTAGTACTTTGTTTATTCCTGTTTGGCAAATAGGCCAGAATATCTGCTTTTGTTACACGCCCGGCCTGACCGGAACCTTTGATGCCGTCTAACTCAACAAGTGTTACACCTTCTTCTTTCGCAATGTTTTTTACAAGGGGAGAATAAAATTTTTCTGATTTACTGAAATCAACATTTGCATGACTTGTAGTGACCGCTGCGGTTTTTGTTTCAGCCACAACAACTTCTTTTTTCACTTCAGGTGTGGTGGTCTTCGGAGTTTCCGAAACTTTTGCGCTTGCTTCAGAAGATATTTGGGCTATTACAGCTCCCACCTGAACAACGTCACCTTCTTTAAATAACTTTTTTACAAGGGTACCTTCAAACGGCGAAGGAATTTCACTGTCCACTTTATCCGTCGCGATCTCCAAAATAGTTTCATCAACTTTAATGCTATCGCCTTCGTTCTTTACCCATTTGATGATGGTTGCTTCAGCAACACTCTCACCCATTTTCGGCATTATTAAATCAAATTGTGCCATTTCATTTTTCTATCTGCGCTGCTAAATTAACTTATATCCTGCTTTATGCAAAGTTATTAGCGGCAATGTTTTTAAATTTTAATTCCAATAATCAAAATATCATCTACCTGCTCCAATTCCCCTCTCCAGTTTTCAATGGTTTCATTTAAACGCTGACGTTGCTTATCGGCAGGTAATTTACTTGCGTCCAATAAAAGATTCCGGAAATTTCCGGCCATGAATTTTTTTCCTCTCGGTCCGCCAAACTGATCCGCATAACCATCGGAGAAAATATAAACCATGTCGCCTTTCTGAAGATCAATTGTATTATTGGTAAATTTCCGTTTTTCACCTACAAAAGCTCCGACAGGGAATTTATCTGCTTTGTACTGCATCAAATTTCCATCACGTATCACGTAGAGCGGATTAAATGCTGCAGCATAATGTAATTTCAGTTTTTTATAATCCAAAGCGCAAAGTGTCATGTCCATTCCGTCTTTGGTTTGTTTTTCAGTAATACCAACGTGCAAGGTAGATGCCACACCTTCATTTAGTTTATCCATGATCTCAGCAGGTGCATACAGATCGGTATTATTCACCGCGTCCTTCAACAAATTAGAACCCAC
>JAHEYE010000292.1 GCA_023251695.1 Sphingobacteriaceae bacterium
ATGGGCTGAAGGCGCTATCCGTTCGGTGAGTGCCGATAAAATGGTTGAGAATGAAGAACGTTTAATTGCCGATTATGTTTTGGCGATCGATAAATTAAGAAAACAACATTTAGTCTTTACAGTTGTAACAGCAGACCCAAAATCAGAAGAAACAAAACAACTCGTGAAACAAATACAAATGTACTACCATCCTGCAAAACTAATTAAGGTAGAAGCGCCTGGGCATTATCCCGATTTAGGCAAACCAAGTTTATTTGTGTGCAGTAAAGTGGTGTGTTCTCAGCCGATTTCTCTCTCTGAAAATACAAAAAAAGAGATTGATGGGTTTATAAATAAGCTTAAAAATTGAGCCGCAGATTTCGCGGATTTGCCCAGATAAACCAAAACGCTAAATCTGTGTTAATCTGTGAAATCTGTGGCTGGCTTAATAAACTCCAAATTCCTTTTTAACCCTTTGAACTTTGTCCGCTTCACAGCCGAATTCTTGAAAACAGAATTAAAAACTTCTTCCGTCATTTCATGCCATTCATTTGCAGAGTAGTTGAGGAGTCCGTTAGTGTTTTTGAATAAAGGCTCCGAATGGGGTTTACTAAATCTATTCCATGGACAAACATCCTGACAAATATCGCAGCCAAAGGCCCAATTATCCATTTTGCTTTTAAATTCATTGGGAATATTTTCTTTTAGTTCAATAGTCAGATAAGAGATACATTTACTGCCATCAACAACATAGGGGGCAACAATTGCATCAGTAGGGCAGGCATCGATACATTTGGTGCAAGTGCCACAATAATCTGCAATCGGACCATCATATTCAAGTTCTAAATCAGTAATTAATTCAGCAATAAAAAAAAATGAACCCTGATCTTTATTAATCAGATTAGAATTTTTCCCAACCCAACCTAAGCCACTTTTTTTAGCCCAGGCTTTGTCTAATACAGGAGCCGAGTCTGTGAAAACACGTCCGTTTATTTTTCCGATCTTTTCTTCAAGTGTATTTAAAAATTCTTTGAGTTTATTTTTTATCACTGTATGGTAATCATCCCCATAAGCATACTTCGAAATTTTCGGCGTATCGGTTCTTTGTTGTTGTTCAGGATAATAATTAAATAGCAATGAAATAACCGACTTGGCACCGTCTACCAATAAACGCGGATCCAAGCGCTTATCAAAATGATTCGCCATGTAATCCATTTTGCCTTGCATGTTTTTTTTGAGCCAATTTTCTAAATGAGGCGCTTCTTCTTCTAAAAATTCAGCTTTGCTGATACCGCAAAAATCAAAACCAATCCGCTTTGCTTCTGCTTTTACTATTCCGGTATGTTTAGAGGTGTTCAGCGCTATAAAGGTAGTAAAACCCTTTTAGTTCTTGTTTTTTCTACTTAAGGCTTTTTTTATGGATAGGTAATCGATATAATAAAGCACCTTGATTGAAATTGAATTATTTTGTGGCGAATCCAAGGAGCCTTTGAAATTATAATAGTAATCATAGTTAATAACCGCCTCACGTTTTAGCACTGCATTTTTATAAACAATATTTAATTCGCTACCGGGGGCAAATTGCCAGAAAAACACCATGTCGATATTAAAAGCGTTAAAATTCACATCATGTGAATCCTGATGATTGTATTGCGTTAACGAACCATCCTGATTTAAATTATAATAAGCATAATAAGTGGCACGTGACCAATAATGCCTGCCTCGAAGTGATAAAGACATTTTATTAGTGAATTTATAAACGCCCGATAAAGTATTGCTGATGGTTTGCAAATTTCTTCTTCCTAAAGTAATGGTGTCGGTATAATAATCATAATGTACAAAGCCAATGTCATCAATTCTATCTTCATAATTACTTTCGTAGACAAAAGAAAGTTTATTATTTACACGCCAGCGTGGAGAGACAAAAATATTTAAATTGGAACGTTTGTTTTCGTTAAACACTCTGTAATTAACTCTGATATCAAGCGCTAATTTTTTCCGGTAATCACTGGAAATAAAACCACCACCACGGTAATTGGTTGGGAAGGTATAGTATCTGCCAAATATCCTTGGTTCATAATAATCATAAGTAATAATGGGTTCAAAACTGTAACTCAAGCCTGTGGTAAAAAACTTTTTTTTCCAAGTGGTGACATGATTTCCATGAATACCTAAATTTGCGAAGGCATCCGGAATATACATGCGCTGATAAATTATGTTTAAATCATTGTAAATACTATTCAAACGCCAAAAAGGTTTATACACATTGTAACCAATTTCCAAACCCATGTCAACATTGTTATTCATGAATTGAATGCCTAAATCATTTGGGTTGTAAGTATTGGTATTCATATTGCCATAACCGTTCCATGTAAAATTTCCACCCGATTTCCCAAAGTGAATCCTCCCGCTGTAACCTGAATAGGGTTTGGCGCTGTCAGGATAAAAGCGTTGACTGTAACTCCCAAAACCGCCTACCTGATAAATATTTTTTTTGTTATTTAACTGAAATCCAAGTCCTGTAACATTGGCATCATACCAATGTCCGTCACGGGTCACATTAGTATTTATAAGGCTGACGAATGAATTATTTTTAAGTGCCTGATCAAGTACCACAATGTTATAATTAGTAAGTGGGGATGATAAAATTTTCCGGGTAAGGCCCATTGTATCCTGAACGGTTGCGAACATTTCGGCTGAAACCGCATTAAAAATCCCGATACCTAATTTACTTTGTGTACGCCCAGATAATTTTGTGGCATTGTATAATTGGGTTTGACTGGGATTTTTTAAAACTATTTCTCCCGGTTTTAGCTGATTGTAAACATTATTATACCCTATAGGAGTTCCGCCAACGCGGCGAGAATAAAACAAACCGCCTTTATTAAAAAGTTCAGTACCCTCTGTAAAAAACGGACGACGTTCTTGAAACTGTACTTCAAACGGCGAAAGATTTAATACCTGATTGTCGGACTGTACCTGTGAAAAATCAGGTACCAATGTCATATCTAAAGTAAAAGCATCCGATAAACCATACTTTAAATCCATACCACCACTAAAATTATAACTTTCGTTTTTTATGCCGGGTTGGTTGTAAGGATAGTGATTAAAAAGAGCGGCAATATATGGGGAGAAAGATAAACGCGGAGGTGGCTTAATATTTTTTAAACCGGTTAAATCCCCGAATTGTTTTACAAACGCACCTATCTTCGGGTCGACAAAATTCCAGAATGACATTTCACGTGTGCGGCGTATTTTCCGGATAATATTAAATCCCCAGGTCTGCTCGTCTTTGGCAGAGAAACGTAATGCCGAATAGGGTATTTTCATTTCAACAACCCATCCTACATTATTTATTTTTACAGAGCTTTGCCAAACAGCATTCCAGTCAAAATCCTGCCCCTCGCTGCTGTACCGGGCATCAATTTGTGTACCGGCAGCGGTAAGAAAAAAACCGAAGGCATTAATGTCATCATTGTAAGTATCAAATAAAATTCCAAATAAATCGGCATTAGCCTCATTGTCGCGTGTACTAAGTTCCCTTAAAATACTATCGGGAGAAGTATCATAAAGCATTGCACCAATATAAATGGCGTTATCATCGTAAATGATTTTTACTTCACTTTTTTGATCAGCCGCAGCGCCGGGATTAAGCATATTCTGGATTAAATCACCGGCGATTTCAGCATTCAGCCAACACGAATCATTTAAATTTCCGTCAATTTTAGGTGATGCCGTAATGCGAAGCGCGCCTACACTTTTAGTGGTTTGCGAAAGCCCATTGTTAATGGCTAAAATGGATAATATGAAAACAAACAGTTTTTTCACAAGTTTTCAGGGTACAATTTCGCTCATTTTTAATTAATGTTTATCCCCCATTTTGGTGGAAGTACAAAGGTTTCGATTAATGGTTGCTTTAGCCCGACAAAAATTTTGAGTTTCTTTCATTTATACATAAAATTTAGTACATTAGTATCAATGCTAAAATGGGCAAAACGATACATTTTTATTCTTCTTTTAGGGGGGGGATTTTTAAATGCCCAGGACATCCACTTTTCGCAGTATTATTTTTCGCC
>JAHEYE010000293.1 GCA_023251695.1 Sphingobacteriaceae bacterium
TATTTTTTTCTCATTTCTTCTGAACTCGCATCGTAAATATCAACCACCCATTTCACAATGCCTACTTTTACTTCCTCTCCATTCGCTGCGGTTAATGGTTTATCATTCTCTAATTTTTCTTTACAAGTAAAACGAACACCTATTGTCATGCCGGGATAAATTGGCTTCGTGAAGCGACATTCGTCAATTCCATAATTTAATAATACCGGACCTTTAGGTGGATCAACAAATAAACCTGCCGCACGCGATAAAATAAAATAACCATGCGCAACAGTGCGTTTAAAAATTGTTCCTTCCAAAGAACCCGGTTCTAAGTGAGCGTAAAATTTATCACCGCTTAACTCGGCAAAATTTAAAATATCTTCTTCTTTAACGGTGTGAGTAGGGGTAATGGTTGTTTCACCAACTTCTAGGTCTTCAAAATACTGACGGAAGGGATGCACATCTTTTATCTTATATTTTCCGCCGTACTGATAAGAGTTCAATACGTTTGTTATTGTAGTAGGAGAACCTTGAATGGCGGTGCGTTGTAAATAATGAAACACGCCGCGTTTTCCGCCCATTTCTTCACCACCACCTGCGCGGCCAGGACCACCATGCACCAACATTGGCATTGGGGAACCATGACCTGTACTTTCTTTCGCACATTCTGCGTTCAACACGAGAATCCGTCCGTGCATACAAGCAGCACCAATCACGTACATACGGGCAATTTTATCATCAGCCGTAACAATCGAACTTACTAAAGAGCCTTTTCCTAATTTACTTAACTGAATGGCTTCGTCTAAAGTTTTGTACGGCATTAATGTACTCACCGGACCGAATGCTTCAATGCTGTGACAATCTGTATTTTTAAATGGAGAATCATTCAGGAAAATAATAGGAGGCATAAATGCACCTTTGTGTTTATCCGCGCCCTTTACTTCAAACTTCTCGAAATCGCCAATAATTATTTTTTGTGATTTACTTAACTGCTCAACTTTTTCTTTTACTTCTAATAATTGCGCTTGTCCGGCCAATGCTCCCATGCGAACACCTTCTACATTCGGATCGCCAATAACAGTTTGGGCTAAACGTTTTCCTAAAGCAATTTGTACATCCTCCACTAAATTTTCAGGCACAATTATTCTTCTGATAGCCGTACACTTTTGTCCCGCCTTGGTTGTGATTTCTCTTGTAACTTCTTTTATGAAAATATCGAATTCCGGTTTATCGGGTGTAACATCAATTCCTAAAACGCAACAATTAAGAGAATCTGCTTCCATATTAAAATGAACCGATTCTTCTAATAAACGTTTGTGTGATTTCAGCATTTTCCCGGTAGAGGCACTTCCTGTAAAGGTTACCACGTCCTGATTCATGACGTGATCTAAAATCCCATTCGCGCTTCCGCAAATTAATTGCAAGGCACCTTCAGGTAAAATTTTACTGGCGATAATTTCTTTTACTACAGCTTCAGTCAAAAAAGAAGTTACAGTTGCAGGTTTCACAATTGCGGGAACGCCTGCTAACCAATTCACCGCTACTTTCTCTAACATCCCCCATACAGGGAAATTAAATGCATTAATATGAATAGCAACTCCTTCTTTCGGCACGCAAATATGGTGACCAATAAACGTATTGTTCTTACTTAACTTGGCGACATCGCCATCGTAACAATAAGTTTCATTAGGGAACTGGCGGCGCAAGGATGCGTAAGCGAATAAATTTCCGATACCGCCTTCAATATCCACCCAACTATCAACACGTGTTGCGCCGGTGGCCCAGCTTATTTTATAAAAATCTTCTTTTTTACTTAGCAAATGTGTTGCCAGAGCCTTCAGCATCATTCCTCTTTCCTGGAAAGTCATTTTGCGGAGTTTTGGTCCGCCAACGGTACGTGCATAATCGCACATTTTTCCAAAATCCAAACCTTTGCTGCTGGCGGTGGCAATTGCATCACCCGTAATTGCATTAAATAATTCCTGACCTTTTTCTGAGCCTGCAACCCATTGTCCGCAGGTATAATTATTAAGTGTATTCATTTTTTAGTAAAGAAAAATTAGTAGTTGAGAGGATATAAATATAAGCAATACTTCATTTGCAAAGCCCATTTTTAATAAATATGCTTTTTGATTGGGTTTTAATATATTGTATATTTAGAACTTAATACATTTAGGGTTTTAAACACCGCTTTTACTTTTATATGAATTTTTGGGATAACACGATAGATAAACTTATTTACAAAAAAGATAAGGCCACATCAGAACTTTATCTCAAGGGGAAATTCTATGTTCTTTCAACCATTATTTTCTTTTTCTTGGCTTTCATTTCTATCCCATATTACCTCATATTCCTGCCAAAGGAGGTTAAAATACATCCGGATCTATTTTATGCCAATGTTGTATTTACCTTAATGATTTTGGCAATGATTTATATTTATAAAAAGTGGGGCGGAAGAATTGCCCTTGTGAATGTGGTAGCCTTCTTTGGTATTGGATCAATACCGAGCTTATATCAATATGGCGGTGGTATTTATGCGCCAGATAATGTATGGGGTATAGTAATTGCATCTTGGGTTTTTCTTGTAGCCAACCGTATTAGCGGATATTTTTGGATGATTTTCGCAATACTAACTATTATATTTTTTTATTATGTCGATATATGTGGATTTAAGGATTTTAAGGCTGAATCAACAAAGTTAACCGGTGATTATTATTTCATGAACTACATGCTCATGGGTATTTTTTTACTCCTTATTATTACCTTATACGAGTCTAGTAAAACGAGTTTTGTTAAAGAATTAGCAAAAACAAATTCCCAATTGGAAAGCCGCAAAGCAGAACTCGAACTTAAATCGAAGGATATAATTGATTCTATCAATTATGCGAAAAAAATTCAGTACGCCGTCTTGCCGCATGAGGAAACTATTTACAGAAGCATTCCTTTGTCTTTTATTTATTATAAACCTAAAGACATCGTAAGCGGAGATTTTTTCTGGTTTCATGAAATTAATGCAAATGAATATATTTTAGTTTGCGCCGATTGTACTGGACATGGAGTTCCTGGAGCATTTATGACCGTTATCGGAAGTAGTTTATTAAATCAAACAGTTATAGATAATAAAATTACGGAGCCCTCAAAGATATTGCAGGAATTGGATAAGCTCATCAATTTTACTTTAAAGCAACAAAAAGATAGCACTATTTCGGTTCAGGATGGTATGGACTTATCGCTGATAAAAGTAAACAAGGCTAAAAAGGAATTTAATATTACAGGCGCTAAACGTCCGGTTATATTTATTAGGAATAAGGAAATGCAGGAATTGAAAGGAAGTAAATTTTCGTTAGGAGGCTTACGTTCAGGTGACAAAAAATTTGATGAGATTGTGATTAACTATCAGGAGGAAGACATGCTTTATTTATATACAGATGGTTATACCGATCAGTTTGGTGGTGAGAAAGGAAAGAAATTTTCGAGTAAACGATTAAAGGAACATTTCATAAATATTCATCGCATGTCTGTTGCTGAACAAAAACAAAGTCTTGGAACCGTTATGGATAAATGGATGGGTGGGGTAGAGCAGGTAGATGATATGCTGGTAATTGGAATTAAACTATAATACATTTAACAATTTTTTAAAAATCGTGGCACGCCACTTGCATTTACAACTAATATGAAAAAACTATACATTATTTTAGCATTAATTTCCACTTTTGTGATTGAGGCACAGAACTATGGAAAAATTACTGTTTATGGGAAAGACAATCAATCTTTTTTAATTTCATTTAATGGCGTTAGGTGGTCGAACGACTGGCAAACAAAAGTTGTTTTGGAATATGCCGATGAAACTGATTATAGGGTAAAGGTTTGGTTACCCCGTAACACGAATCCGATTAACTTTAACATTACAAGTTCGCCCGGTTATGAAACTATTTATGTTTTGGAAAAGGATCAGTATGATGCATATGCCCTCACACTTGAAAGTAAAATTAAAATGGGTGCTAATCCAAACATTTCCTCTAATCCAAGTCCGACTGTAACTGCAACTCCGACTGTGCCGGCCACACC
>JAHEYE010000294.1 GCA_023251695.1 Sphingobacteriaceae bacterium
CTTTTTTAAATTCAGAAATTATCTCTTTTAAATAATCTTTATTCTTTATAGTATCCCAACCGTGGTCAGATGTAATTTGTCCACTTGCATCAGGTACCAAGGTAACTTGTTGAGGTTTTACTTCTAATACTAAATCAACAAATTTTTTTTCTTTGGGATTTCCTTCTATGTTTAATTCCGTCTTAACAACTTTTTTCAATTCGTAAACATCAGCATATCTAATGTGCCTTTCATCGGGGCGCGGATGAACAGTTATTCCTTGCGCACCAAAACGCTCAATATCAATAGCTGCCTTAATTAAATCAGGCGTATTGCCACCTCGTGCATTACGTATGGTAGCAATTTTGTTGATATTTACGCTGAGCCTGACTGCCATTATTTATTATACAAAACTAAGGAAAAGTGTTAAATTTGCTACTATTAATTTATGTTAGTTTCCGACCTTATAACCGACGAGATCCCGCCACTTAAAGTAACCGATACGGTTGAAATGGCTTTGGACTGGATGGAACAATTCAAGGTATCGCATTTGTCGTTAGTGAGCAATCGTGAGTTAATTGGAGTTGTGAGTGAAAGTGATTTATTGGATTATAACAAGCCCGAAGAAAGTTTCGAGACAGCAAAGCTTCCGATTTTAAAACCAATCATTCATCATTATCAACATACTTATGAATTGCTGAAATTAATGTCATCACTGAATTTAACTTTAATTCCGGTGTTGGATGAGAATGAATTTTATAAAGGATGTATTACGCTAAAAGGGATTGTTCAGAATTTATCGAACATGGCATCGGTCCAAAACCCGGGCGGTGTAATTGTTCTTGAATTAAATCAAAATGATTATTCAGTTACTCAAATAGGAAATATTATTGAAGGTAATGATGCGAAAATTCTGAGTCTGCACGTTTCATCAATCCCTGATAGCACAAAGATTGAAGTCACCGTAAAAGTGAACCGAGAAGATTTATCGCGTATACTTCAAACATTTAGTCGTTACAATTACACTGTAAAAGCCTCTTATAATTACGGTGATTATGAGAATGATTTAAAAAACAAACTGGATGAATTTATGCACTTCCTTAATATTTAATCATCGTTTTGTATTTGTTTGCATTTGTTTTTTCACACTCCCCATTTTCTCACAAAACAACGATTCAACCAATTACACGTTAAGGGTAGGGGATATTTCTGTTAGCGGAAATAAGATTACAAAAAAAAATATCATCACGCGTGAGTTACCTTTTAATTCAGGTGATACCATTAACTTTAATAGTATTGATGCTGTTGCATTGCGCGCGCAACAAAATATTTTTAATACGCAATTATTTATTTACGATTCTGTGCGCTATGTGATGGATGTGAATTCAAAAACAGTTGATTTTAATATTAAGGTAAAGGAACGGTGGTATATTATTCCGGCACCTATTTTTGAAATACAGGACCGCAATTTTAATCAATGGTGGAAAACAAAAGATCTCTTCCGCATCAATTACGGATTGGCTTTGGATTGGACTAACTTTACCGGTCACCGGGATAATTTATCAATGATTGTACGTAGGGGATATTCAGAGAAATATGGAATAGCATATAGTTTGCCATACATTAATAAAGCACAAACAATTGGTTTGAGTGCATCTTATGCTTACGGCAGGAATAATGAAGTGGCTTATAAAACAGAAGATAACGTATTGTATTTTCACCGCGATTACAAAAAATACATGCGTGAACAACACGAAGCGAAAGTAGGAGTTAACATCCGTAATCACTTATATCAGCGGAGCGCAGTTGAATTATTATACAGCTATATACATGTTAACGACACAATAGAAAAATTAAATCCTGATTTTTTTGGTAACAGACGTACTGAGGTTGGTTATTTTAGTCTGCAATACAGATACGGGTACGATAAGCGAGATAACAAACCTTATCCCCTTAAAGGTTGGACCATTGATTTAGCCATTATAAAAGACGGTTTAAATTTTGTTTATGATGAATCACTAAATTACATGTATGTCACTTTATCAGCAAGAAAATATACTCCTCTATCGAAACGTTTTTACATGGCGAATCAAATTAAAGCACGTTACATAAATACCGACTACCAACCTTATTATTTTAACCGCGCTTTGGGATATAACAATGATTACATAAGAGGTTATGAGTACTTTGTGATGGACGGCCAAAATTTTGCGTTTGTAAAAAACACTTTGCGTTATAAATTAGTCAGGCAACATATTGTTGAAATAAAAAATCTGAAGCGCTTCTCCCAATTTACAACCATCCCTTACGCTGTTTATTTAACACTGAATGGTGATGTTGGTTATGTGCAGGACCAATTTTACGGCAAAAAAAACTCACTCAGTAACTCCTGGCAATACGGTTATGGGCTCGGCTTGGATTTTGTAACGTATTACGACCTTGTTTTGCGTTTTGAATATACCTTCAACAAACAAAAACAAAGTGGGTTTTTTATTAGTATGAGTGCTGGGATCTAATGCGCCTCCAGCCAATTTGGACCGGTGCCCATGCCAACTTCTACGGGTACTTTTAATTGAATGGCATCACGCATGTGTTTTTCGATAATTGGTTTTAGTGTATCAAGTTCGGGTTTGTAAATATCAAAAACCAATTCGTCATGCACTTGTAAAATCATTCGCGATTTAATATCCATTGTTTTAAATTCTTTATCGATATTAATCATCGCTACTTTTATCATGTCGGCAGCCGAACCTTGTATCGGGGCATTAATAGCATTACGCTCAGCAAAACTACGGACTGTTGCATTATTTGATGTAATGTCACGTAACCATCGTTTGCGTCCTAAAATGGTTTGTACATAACCATTATCACGTGCAAAATTCACTTGATCATCCATGAATTTTTTAATGCCTGCATATTCTTTAAAATAATTGTCAATCAAAGTTTTTGCCTCTGTACGAGATATATTCAAATTTTCTGCTAAGCCAAAAGCGCCCTGCCCGTAAATAATTCCAAAGTTCACACTTTTGGCTTTGTAGCGCATGTCTTTTGTGACTTCACTTTCTGCAATACCATAAACCTTCGCAGCGGTTGCTGTATGGATATCTTTTCCGGCATTAAATGCTTCACACATGCCCGGATCGCCACTCATTGAGGCAGCGACACGCAATTCAATTTGCGAGTAATCCGCGCTTAGTAAAACGTAATCCTTATTGCGCGGAATAAATGCTTTGCGGATTTGTCTGCCACGTTCGGTACGGATAGGAATATTTTGCAAATTCGGATTATCACTGCTTAATCGTCCGGTAACAGCTACCACCTGATTAAAGGAAGTGTGTATACGATTGGTGATTTTACTTACCATATCCGGTAAAGAATCCACATAAGTGCTTTTTAATTTTACAAGCTCACGGTAATCTAAAATTTTTGAAATAATCGGATGCTTTCCCTCGAGTTTTGCTAAAATATCTTCACCGGTGGCGTATTGTCCGGTTTTTGTTTTTTTAGGATTATCTACAATTTTCAAGTACTCAAATAAAATTTCTCCAACCTGTTTAGGTGAGGAAATATTAAATTTTGTTCCTGCCAATGCTTGAATCTCAGCATCTACTTTTGTAATATCATCGGCCAATTGGATTGAAAAATCTCTTAATCCCTGAACATCCAGATTAATTCCTTCGCGTTCCATATCCGCTAAAACTTTTATGAGTGGAACTTCAACCTCAATAAATAATTTTTCAGTTTGTGTTTCTTTTAATTTTGGGACGAAAATATCTTTTAGTTGAATGGTTACATCAGCATCTTCGGCTGCATAATCTTTAATTTGTTCAATAGGGGCATCGCGCATGCTGGTTTGGTTTTTCCCTTTTTTACCAATGAGCGTTTCAATACTAACAGGCTCATAGTTTAAATACGTTTCCGATAACACATTCATGTTATGGCGCATGTCGGGCTGAATTAAAAAATGGGCCACCATTGTATCCCAGAATTTATTTTTAATAATGAGATTGTAATTTTTTAAAACCTGGTAATCGTACTTAATGTTTTGACCGATCAAAAT
>JAHEYE010000295.1 GCA_023251695.1 Sphingobacteriaceae bacterium
CGTCTCGGCGTTTACAATCAAAGTACTGTTTCTGTTAGCGGGGTAAATGTTGATTATGTAAGCATGACAGTTTATTATACGAACTCGTTGGGAATTATTGAATCGCAAACTTCTAGTCCAGCTGTTTTGTCATACCCAAATCCTTCGGCAGATATTCTCAATATTGAAATTAAAAATAATTTTAAAATTGAAAACGTTTTGGTTTATGACGTTACGGGCAGAAAAGTTTTGGAGCAAAAAGAAAATGCTGCGCAACTCAATATTCAATCTCTGGAAAAAGGAATATACCAATTGCTGATTACTTCAGAGGGAAAAAGTTATCCGGGAAAGTTTGTTAAGGAGTAGGTTCTGTTAATTTTTCGCTTTTATTTTCTCGAGTAGCGAAGAAGTTTCTTTGTATTCCTCGGGTGTCATTTTATCTTCTTTTGCTTTGTCAATGGCTTTGTTGGCCATTATTTCTGCATCTTTCAATTCTCCCGCCCTGTATAACACGGCCGCATAGGTATCCAGAAAAGCGTAGTTGTTGTTTATTTCGCAGGCGCGTTTGGCCATGTTTGCTGCCGATTTTAATAATGTTTTATCGCTCACCTGCTCGTAAAAATCCCAGGCCATACTATTTAATGCACTTGGATTGTTATTATTATATTTTTGAAAACCGGCTGCAGCCAACTCGTAATATTTTGCTTTATTAAAACGTGCATAAGCTTCCAGATCCGATTCAAACAAAATAGCATCGGTGTGCGGCCATTTAAATCCGGTAAATTCTTTTTTGGCCTTTTCGTAGCCGGGCTCATCAAATTCCTTAGCGCGTGTATATTTCGAAAAATAACTTTTTCCTAATTGCTGAAGTTTTTGTTCAACGGTATCTTTTCCGTACTGCTTTTCGAAAGCGGCTTGATTTTTTAAAAAATATTTTACCTCACGGGATTCGTGGTTGTAAATGTAATCGCGCAAAACAATCCAGTTGCTGCGTTTTAAAAGAGCTTCTTCTTTCACTGAGGAGATGTAAATTAAAGCTTTAGGGGAAGGATCCTGACAACAGTTCATCAATAAATTAATATAAGCTTCAACGTTATTTTCAGTTAATGCTGCGCTCTCATATTTAGTCCGCAAAGCTCCGTAAGCAATTTCGGGAGTTTTTGTTTTGCCGGCAAACGCTATGAATTCTTTTGATGGCATGGAACCGGCCAGGCGATGAACAATGTTTCCGTTTGCATCTAAGAACATCAGATTTGGAAAGCAGTTCACATCATATTTTTTGGCAAACTCAATTCCTTCTCCTTTTTCCATGTCCAGTTTCAGGTTCACGAAATTGGCATTATAATAGTCAGCCACTGTGTCATTGGTAAAAACATGTTTCGCCATGTGTTTACACGGTCCGCACCAAGTCGTCATGGCATCTACAAAAATTAATTTATTTTCTTTTTTTGCTTTTTCAAATACCGAGGCAAGGTTGCCTGTTTCAAAAGTAATTTGACGGTTTTGAGCTATCAAACAAATAGAAAAAAGAAGACTCAATGATAAAACTAAATTTTTCATGCGATGTGATTTATTCTGTGGAGAATATCGGATTCGAACCGATCACCTCTTCACTGCCAGCGAAGCGCTCTAGCCAAATGAGCTAATCCCCCAATTTATAAAGAACATTTTTTTGTTTGGCTCTCTAGCCATCCCGATAGCCACGAAGTGGTTCCTTCGGAACTATCGGGAGAGCTAATCCCTAGATGAATTACGATTTGGATTGACGATTTTATTCGTACTTCGTCAATCGTACTTCTAACCTCGTATATCGTACTTATAATTTGGCTTTAATTTCAACCATATCGTATCCTTCAATAATATCGCCTGCCTTAATATCATTAAATCCTTCAATATTTAACCCGCACTCGTAACCAAAACTAACTTCTTTTACATCGTCCTTAAAGCGTTTTAAAGAACCTAAGGCGCCCGAATGAATTACAATACCGTCACGGATCACGCGCACCTTAGTATTGCGGTTAACTTTTCCGTCTAATACATAACAACCGGCAATCGTTCCGACTTTAGTGATGTTAAACACTTCACGTATCTCGATGTTACAAGTAATTTTTTCTTCGAACTCAGGCGCTAACATACCTTCCATTGCAGCTTTCACTTCATTGATCGCGTCGTAAATGATAGAGTATAAACGGATATCAATTTCTTCGGTCTCCGCTAATTTACGGGCATTAGTTGAAGGCCTTACCTGGAAACCAATGATGATCGCATTAGAAGCCGAAGCTAATAATACATCACTCTCACTGATGGCACCAACCGATTTGTGAATAATATTTACCTGAACTTTTTCAGTTGATAATTTTAATAATGAATCCGCTAATGCTTCAATCGAACCGTCAACATCACCTTTTACAATAATGTTTAATTCTTTGAAATCACCAATCGCTAAACGGCGGCCGATCTCATCTAATGTAATATGTTTATGTGTACGGATACCTTGCTCACGCTGTAACTGTAAACGCTTGTTGGCAATGTCGCGTGCTTCACGTTCATCTTCCATCACGTTAAACTTGTCGCCCGCTTGTGGCGCACCACTTAAACCTAAAACTTTTACAGGTTGCGAAGGTCCCGCTTCATTTACTTTTTGTCCGCGCTCGTTAAACATCGCACGTACTTTTCCACTGTATGAACCTGCTAACATCACATCGCCCACTTGTAAAGTTCCTGTTTGAACTAAAATAGTTGCAACATAACCACGACCTTCTTCCATAGAAGCTTCAATGATACTTCCTGTTGCATGGCGGTTAGGATTTGCTTTTAAATCCATCATTTCTGCTTCCAACAACACTTTTTCTAAAAGGAGATCAATATTTTTTCCTTGCTTAGCTGAAACTTCCTGACATTGAAATTTACCTCCCCATTCTTCAACTAAAATATTCATGGTTGACAATCCTTCGCGGATTTTATCGGGATTTGCGCCGGGCTTATCAATTTTATTTATTGCGAAAATCATCGGCACATTTGCTGCCTGCGCGTGATTAATCGCTTCTTTTGTCTGAGGCATGATACTGTCGTCAGCCGCCACAACAATAATGGCAATATCTGTTACTTTAGCACCGCGTGCACGCATCGCGGTAAACGCTTCGTGTCCCGGTGTATCTAAAAATGTAATAGATTTTTCATCGTGCATTTTTACATTGTAAGCACCAATATGCTGGGTAATACCTCCGGCTTCACCTGCAACCACATTTGCTTTACGGATAAAGTCAAGCAATGATGTTTTACCGTGGTCAACGTGTCCCATAACGGTCACTATAGGAGGGCGTGGTAATAAATCTTCGGGCTTATCAACTTCATCTTCTTTAATGGTCTCAACATCTTCGGCTGAGGCAAATTCAATTTTGTAACCAAACTCTTCAGCAACTATTGAAATCGTTTCTGCATCTAAACGTTGGTTAATTGAAACAAAAAGTCCAAGTGTCATACAGGTGGAAATGACACTCGTAACAGGGACATTCATCATCTGCGCCATCTGGTTGGCCGATACGAATTCCGCTACCTTAAGTACTTTCTTGTCCGCCTCTGCCATTTCCTGTTCTGCATCCAAACGCTCACGAACCTCATCGCGTTTTTCACGACGGTATTTCGAGGTTTTGGATTTAGAACCTTTCTGACTTAAACGCGCAAGTGTTTCCTTAATTTGTGTTTGAATTTCCTCTTCGGTTAATTCGTGGCGGGGTTTAGAGGTGGTGCCTCCTGAACTTTTCTTACGGGGATCACCATATTTTTCTTTGGCTCGGTCTTTAGCAATTTGGGCTTGTTCCTTACCAACTTTTTTAATTTCTTCTTCAGATAATCCGCCTTTACGGATACGCTTGCGTTTCTTTTTATCGCCTATGCCTTCCGAAGAGGCAACCGGTTTTTTCTTCTCTTCTTTAGCAGGTAAAACAATATTGCCAAGAATTTTCGGACCTTCCAGTTTTTCGATTCTTGTTTCTAAAAAATCTTCTTTTTGTTCTTCTTCAGCATCAGTTTCCGACTCA
>JAHEYE010000296.1 GCA_023251695.1 Sphingobacteriaceae bacterium
GTATAAAACCGGAAATCTTTATAATAATACAAAACGAAGTAATGCCAAAGGATACAGTGATTATTACGAAGGGGGTCTGAGTAATCCCGATGAACTATTAAAAGACTTTATTAAAATATTTCATCCGCATTTATTGCCCGGATATCAATTAAAGTATTATAAAAAGATTGAGTAACTTTATCCGTGCACAAAAAGCTTACAGTACATGTTATAATTCTCCTTGTAATAACAAGTGCCCTGCTATTCGTAAATCTTTTTTTTGGTAGCATTAGCATTTCATTAGCAGATTTGAAGGAAGGCATTGTCTCCGATATCTTTTATAATATCCGGATTCCAAAAACAATTACAGCTATTTTAGCAGGGGGTAGTTTAGCCATCTCCGGTTTATTAATGCAAACTTTATTCCGGAACCCCCTCGCCGGTCCTTATGTTTTGGGTGTGAGCAGCGGTGCAGGATTATTTGTGGCTATCGCAATGATTTTATTCGGCGGGGTAAGTAATTATTTTGTTGGCAAATCATTAATCAGTATTTCGGCCATTGCAGGTTCATTATTAATAATGAGCGTTGTATTGTTTATTTCTAAGCGCAGCAGAAGCAATACTACTGTTTTGCTAGTTGGAATTATGATATCACAAATCCTCGGGGCTTTTCAGGGACTAATAGAATACATATCGAATCCCGCAGCTTTAAAAAGCTTTGTAGTTTGGGGAATGGGTTCGGTAAGTAATACTTCCTCAAAGGATATTTATATTTTATTACCAATTTGTTTTTTGTTTTGTGTTATGACTTTATTTCTTGCCAAGCCTCTTAATGCCATTCTACTGAACGAAACGTATGCGCAGAACTTAGGGATTAATGTAGGTCGCCTACGCTTAACAATCATTTTCATTACTGCCATATTAACAGGATTGATAACTGCTTTTTGTGGTCCGATTGCATTTGTAGGTTTATCGGTACCAATCGCCTGTCGTTTATTATTTAAATCAGCGCATCAATTGCATCAGCTCTGTTACTGTTTTTTGTTGGGCGCTATTACTTTATTATTTTGTGATACGGTTTGCCAACTCTTAAGTAACAGCTATGCAATACCAATTAATACAATCACGACTATAATCGGTTCGCCGGTGGTCATTTATCTAATCTTTTCCCGAAAGGAATCACTAACGTAAAAATCCAAAACAACATCGTGATGCTGCAAGTAAAAGATTTAAATATTGGGTATGAAAAAAGGGAAATTCTTTCCGGATTAAATTTTTCTATTGGGAGGGGTGAATTAATTGGTTTGGTTGGAAGTAATGGTGTGGGAAAATCTACGTTGCTTAAAACACTTACCGGCAATTTGAAACCCTTGTCCGGGGAAGTTAATGTAGATGGTAAAGCTCTCCCATTAATTCCGCAGCAGGAATTATCAAAATTAATTTCAATTGTATTAACTGATAAACTCGGCGGATTTAATTTAACGGTATTTGATATTGTTGCGGCGGGACGGATCCCTTATTTGAGCGCATTCGGGCAATTGACTGAAAAAGACATTGAAGTAATTCAAGAAAGTTTGGAAACAATTGGCATAAAACAGCTCTCCGGAAATTATTTTGATGAATTAAGTGACGGACAAAAGCAAAAAGTATTAATAGCAAAATCATTGGCTCAGCAAACGCCTGTTATTTTAATGGATGAACCAACTGCTTTTTTGGATTTCGATTCGCGGCAGAAATTATTTCAAATATTGAAGAAATTGGTTAAAGAGCAGCATAAAACAATAATAGTTTCATCGCACGACCTCGAGGTCCTGTTCAGGAATGTGGATGAGGTTCTTTATTTGAAAGGGAATAAGGATTATCATTTCGAGAGTCCTGATAAAATAAAGACTTTTTTCCTTTAGTGCTTTTTCAACAAGCGACTTTGCATAAACTTTACATTCCGATATTAGCGGGCAAGAAAAAAGTGTTACTTTTGCACCTGAATTATGGCACTACTTGTAAAAAAATCACAACTTCCGAAAGCCGGCTTAGGTTTATTCACAGACAAACCGATAAAAGCCGGAACAAAAATCATCGAATACAAAGGTGAGATTATTGATTGGAAAGAGTACGACCGTCGCGTGGAGAGTTGCGAAGACGGGTATTTATTTTATATCAGCCGGAAACGGTGCATCGATGCATTTCCAACCCCTCAATATAAAGCCCGTTATGCAAATGATGCAGAAGGCTTAAATCAGATCAAAGGATTTAAAAATAATTGTTATTACGACGTATTTGAGGACAAATGTTTTATTGTGGCCGACCGCGATATTGAAGCCGGAGAGGAAATTTTTGTTGATTATTCGGAAGATTATTGGAATTGCATTAAGCATAACATAAAATACGGCTACGTTAAACCGGTTCCCGGTGTTAAGATTGCTTAGTATTCTATCGGTTTCGATTTCACTTTTTTCATTTCCATACGCATTACCGGAACAATAATAAGCGCAGGTAAAAACCACAACAGTGTAGGGTTAATAAAAGGTAAATGATCCGTTTGATTTACCAAAAAAGCTGTCAAGGCCCCAATGTAACTGCCCATCATATGGCCAATGTGTTTTTTGAGCCAATACAAAGTTTCTTTTGGTTTCTGCATGAATAATTTAATATTGGTTCTTACACTTAGTAAACCAAAAACTCCGAAAATTAACGGGACCAGTCCGCCCATGCTACCTTTCTTAATTAAAATTAAAATGCCGAAAGCAACCATTCCCAAAAAAGTAAGCCCTGCAACAATTTCGATGAACCAATCAATTTTTAATGGTTTTTGGTCGCCCTGCAAATTTTTTAAGCGAAGAGAACGATAAGCAATAATAGTGCTGTAATAACTAAAAATGCCAATGAGAAATAAAAACAATAAACTTTTTGCTACCGAAACAATGATGGCAGTAACAAAAACTACACTCATGCACCAAAAATAAATTTTTCCGATTGGTTTGTGTTTGGGAGTGTTTTTCCTCAAACCGAAAGCAATAGCACCGAATATAAGAGCTCCGGCCCCTGCAGCCACGTGAATAATCACCAATATCTTTAAAAGCTGTTCCATTAAACTAATTCACCAAACAAATCGAAATCGCTTGAATCATTAATTTTTACTTTAGCATAATCGCCAATACGAACATAAGTATCTTTTGTTGCTTTTACAAGCACTTCATTATCTACATCCGGACTGTCAAACTCCGTACGGCCCACAAAAAATTCATTTTCTTTTCTGTCGAACAATACATTATAAGTTTTTCCTATTTTTTGGCGGTTGAGATTATAAGAAATTTCCTGTTGAACCGCCATCACCGCATCTGCGCGTTGTTTTTTTATTTTTTCACTCACATCATCTTTCAAAGTAAATGCACCTGTATTTTCTTCGTGAGAATAAGTAAAAATGCCAAGTCGGTCGAACTTTGTATCTTCTACCCACCGTAACATTTCATCATGATCCTTTTGAGTCTCTCCGGGATAACCCGCAATTAAAGTGGTACGGATAGCAATGCCCGGAACTTTATCACGGATGTTATTTACAAGATCTATTGTTTTTTGTTTGGTAGTTCCTCGCTTCATACTCTTCAACATATTATCGCTGATGTGCTGCAAAGGCATGTCGAGATAATTGCAAATATTTTGTTTTTTATTCATCACATCCAACACTTCCATAGGGAATCCGCTTGGAAAAGCATAATGCAAACGTATCCATTCTATTCCTTCAACATCACTTAACCTGTCCAATAAATCTGCCAGCTCGCGCTTCTTATAAATGTCCAGTCCGTAATAAGTTAAATCCTGTGCAATTAATAACAGTTCTTTTGTTCCTTTGGCCGCTAAATTTTTAGCACGTTTTACTAATTCATCTTTCTCAACAGAAACATGTCCGCCACGCATTAAGGGAATGGCGCAAAAACTACAAGGACGGTCGCAGCCCTCACTAATCTTAAAATAAGCATAATGAAATGGTGTAGTCAGTAAGCGTTCGCCAACCAATTCGTGCTTGTAAT